>NZ_JAKGUE010000014.1 GCF_021568795.1 Dethiosulfovibrio faecalis | reverse complement strand
TACGGTTCCAGATATCCGGCGACCACACCGCGTCGGACATAGACGCTGTACTGGATATCCTCAGGGAGTACAGGGAGAAACGGTAGGGTATATCAGCCATCGTCGTTTTACTCTATAGCGGTTCGGTAAAAATTACGATGTAAAACGAGGGCCTTCGATGTAATTTATACGTAGATATTTCGGAGGTGATCTCATGAGAAATGTAAAAAGTATCACATCGAGAGTTGTTCTTTCAGCTTTGATGGCGGTCGTCCTTTCCTTGTCCGCCGTGTCCGCCCAAGCTCAGGACGTCTACACCGGCAA
This sequence comes from Dethiosulfovibrio faecalis, assembly GCF_021568795.1. Classification (NCBI taxonomy): domain Bacteria; kingdom Thermotogati; phylum Synergistota; class Synergistia; order Synergistales; family Dethiosulfovibrionaceae; genus Dethiosulfovibrio; species Dethiosulfovibrio faecalis. Next base: position 68,495 of record NZ_JAKGUE010000014.1, on the reverse strand, counting down.
TCCCGTGGCCGCCATATTCGAGCAGGCTTCTCCCGCGGTGGTCAACATAGACACGGAGGCCATGGTGAGGCAGAGCGTGTCCCCCTTCGGGGACGATCCGTTCTTTAGGGAGTTCTTCGGCGAGAGATTCAAGGAGTTCTCCAGGATGGTCCCGATGAGAGGGAAGGGGTCCGGTTTCATCGTCAGCGAGGACGGCAAGGTCCTTACGAACAACCACGTCGTGGCCGATGCCGATACAATAACGGTAACTCTCTCGGACGGCAGGACCTTCGACGCCAAGATAGTGGGGAAGGACCCGACCTTTGACCTGGCGGTTTTGAAGATAGAGGCGAAGGACCTTCCGACCCTCGAATTGGGAGATTCGGAAGCCACCAAGGTCGGCGAGTGGGCCGTCGCCATAGGCAATCCCCTCGGCCTGGAACATACCGTCACAGTAGGAGTCGTCTCGGCCAAGAACAGGAGCATCCACGCCAGGAACTTCAATTTCGACGGTTTCTTACAGACCGATGCGGCCATAAATCCCGGCAATAGCGGAGGCCCCCTTTTGAACATGGACGGCAAGGTGATCGGCATAAATACGGCCATAATCCCCTACGCCCAGGGCATAGGATTTGCCATACCGGTGAACATGGCAAAACAGGTCATGGACGATATCGTTCGTTACGGCAAGGTCAGGAGAGGTTGGCTCGGCGTCTATATACAGCCGGTCACGAGGGATTTTGCCGAGGCATATAAGTTGGATGGAACCGATGGAGCCGTGGTCAGCGACGTGGTTCCCGATTCTCCGGCGGCCAAGGCCGGTTTGAAGAGGGGAGACGTCATAATCTCCATCGATGGGAAAAAGGTCAAGGATCATCAGGACTTCGTGATGAAGGTCCGGCATCGTATGGCGGGAGACGAGGTCGCCCTGAAGGTCGTTCGCAGGGGAGAGGAGATGACCTTGAAGGCCAGACTTACAGAGGTGGACGATACCGCCGGATTTGGCGAGGCGTCCGAGTCGGGAGAGATAGACAGCCTGGGGGTCAAGGTGGCAACCGTCACCGGACAGCTCAGGGACAAGTACGATCTTCCGTCGGAGGACGGTCTGGTGATACTGTCGGTTGAGGAGAGGTCCTCCGCTGCTATGGCCGGCCTGAAGGAGGGTGACGTTATCCTGGAGGCCAACGGGCACACCCTAAAGACCCCCTCCGATCTGGGCAGGGCCCTGAAGAACGAGAAGGGCAACGTCGTGTTGTTGGTGAGAAGGGACGGAAGGACCACCTTCATGTCCATAACTCTGAGGCGATAGAGTTGAGAAAAGGGCGGGGCTCCGAAAACCGGAGCCCCGCCCTTGTTTTTGAATCTATCTCAATGGATCAGTTGCATTCGCTGCACTGAACCTTGTAACCGACGCCTCTTACCGTGACGACGATGGAGTCCATCTTGTGCTCTCTGAGCTTGTCCCTGAGGTACTTTATGTGGACGTCGACCACGTTGCTGGTTCCGTCGTATTCCTTCTGCCATACCTCGGATATGATCCTCTCTCTGCTGAACACCTGGTTGTCGTGGCGCATGAGGATCTCGAGAATATCGAACTCCCGTCTTCTGAGAGGTACCGATGTTCCGTCGACCTTGCATTCTCTCGCTACCGGGTCCAGAATGAGCCTGCCGCAGGTGAGAAGAGGTCTATGGCACTGAGCACTTCTTCTTATGAGAGAGTGTACTCTGGCGATGATCTCTCTTCCGTCGCAGGGTGAGGCCACGTAATCGTCGGCCCCTCTCTCGAACATGGCGACCAGGTCGTCCACGGTCTTATCGGCCGAGATTATCAATATGGGCAGTCCCATTCCGCTTTCCTTGTTGAAGTCGACCAGGTCCATTCCGCAGTTGTCCTTCGCGTCTTTTCTGTCTATTATGACGCAGTCGTACTTGTTGGACTTCAGCATCTCCAGGCCCTCCTCTGGATCGCTGATGCGGACTACGGTAAACTCTCGAGATAGATCGCTGAATAGATTCTGGCTCTCTCCGACGCTTACGTTGTCCTTATCCCCTATCATAAGAATTCTCATTTATACCACCCCTGGAAAAATAGTAGATTTCATAGATGCTATCGCATCTTACGTGTATTAAAACACAGCCACACTGCCTTGTCTAGAGTGAAAAAAGATTTTTGAGGGCGTTTTTTTAGGGATACCTTGATACTTCTTGTCCGTAGCCGATTCGGATGATACAATTAGCGCACCCAAATCTAGGATAGCCCTTTCAGAGCTTTCGTGGATTCGGGAATTCGACGGTAAAAGTCGTTTAGAGGTGAACAGTATGCTTTCCAAAGAAGAGAAGAACGTAATCATCGAGGATTTCCACTCCCATTCCACCGATACCGGATCCCCCGAGGTCCAGGTGGCTATCCTTACCAAGAGGATCAGGGATCTGACCGAGCATCTCAAGGTGCACAAGCACGACTTCCACTCCAAGAAGGGCCTTCTCACCATGGTCGGACGTCGTAGGAAGATGTTGAGATACCTCAGGAACAAGGATTTCAACAGATACAAGACCCTTATCGAGAGACTCGGCCTGAGACACTAAAAGAGAGCCGAAATTCGAGATCTAAAATGCGGAGACGATTTAAATCGTCTCCGCATTTTTTGTCTTTTATGTGGTATGCTTATTCGGATCGAAAGGGATGGAAAAAACAAGGAGGAAATTTTATGCAGGATATCTATCGAGTGAGAGTAGGAGAAGAGGAGCTGGTCTTCGAGACCGGTAAGGTAGCCAAGCAGGCTAACGGATCGGTATGGGCCAGACAGGGCGACACGGTCATACTCACGACTGCTTGTATGACCGATAAGCCGAGAGAGGGGCTGGATTTCTTTCCCCTTCTTGTCGATTTCGAGGAACGATTTTACTCCGCAGGGAAGATTCCCGGCGGTTTCATAAAGAGGGAGGGACGTCCTTCCCAGACCGCCATTCTGAGTGCCAGGGTCATAGACAGGTCGATCCGTTCTCTTTTCGAGGGCTGGATGAGGCACGACGTACACGTGGTCGCTACCGTACTGTCGGTGGACCAGCAGAATCCGCCTAATATACTCGCCATAAACGCCGCTTCTGCGGCTCTGACCATCTCCGATATCCCCTGGGGCGGCCCTGTGGGTGCGGTGCGTATAGGTTACATAGACGGTTCCCTGGTGGTGAACCCCACGGAGGATATGATGGAGAAAAGCTCGCTGGAGCTGGTCGTCTCCGGTCATTCCGACGGCATCACGATGGTCGAGGCGGGAGCCCACGAGGTCCCGGAGGACCTTCTGGTCGACGCCATGGAGCTCGCTCAGGGAGAGATAAAAAAGATCGTCGATCTCCAGCTGCGAATGAGGGAGGAGATCGGCAAGGAAAAGATCGTCATAGAGCCTCCTGTCAAGATTCCCGAGATAGACTGCTGGGTGGAGGAGAACCTCAAGTCCGACATCGCCGAGGCAGTTATGATTCACGACAAGAAACAAAGAGGTGCCGCCGTTCGTGCCCTGGAGGACAGAGCCAGGGAGCATTTTGCCGAGGACTTCCCCGATAAGGGAGGGTATATCTCCGGTGCCGTCGAAAATTGGGTTAAGACCATGATGCGCAAGATCACCGTGTCGGAGAAACGCCGTGCTGACGGTCGAAGGACCGACGAACTCCGTTCTCTTAGCTGCGAGGTCGACGTCCTTCCCAAGGTCCACGGATCCGCCGTGTTTACCAGAGGAGAGACCCAGTCTTTGGCGACGGCCACTCTAGGCATGCTGGGCGAGGACGATCAGCTTATAGACGGTCTCAAACACAACGAGCCAAACAAGAGCTTCTTGCTTCACTACAACTTCCCTCCTTACTCGGTGGGAGAGGTTCGTCCCATGAGAGGGCCGGGCAGGAGAGAGATCGGACACGGCGCCCTAGCTGAGAGGGCCTTGGCTCCCATGATTCCCGACGATACCGAATTCCCCTACGTGGTCAGAGTGGTGTCGGATATCCTTGAGTCCAACGGCTCGAGTTCCCAGGCCTCCATATGTGGAGGAAGTCTGGCCCTCATGAGTGCCGGAGTTCCCATAAAGAAGCATGTTGCCGGTATAGCGATGGGACTGATCAAAGAGGGAGACGACGTCGTAGTCCTCACCGATATACAGGGATTGGAGGACCACTACGGCGACATGGATTTCAAGGTCGCCGGTACCCGTGACGGGGTTACGGCCCTTCAGATGGACAACAAGGCCGGAGGTATAACCAGGGAGATATTGAAGCAGGCTCTAGGACAGGCCAAAGACGCCAGGATGGCTATCCTCGACGTTATGGAACGGGCCATATCCACCCCAGGAGACCTCTCTCCTAACGCTCCCAGGATGTACACCATGATGATAAACGTGGATAAGATCCGCGACGTCATAGGGCCTGGAGGCAAGGTTATCAGGGGCATCACCCAGGAGACGGGAGCCAAGGTCAATATAGACGACGACGGACAGATCCTGATTGCCGGAGCCTCCCAGGAAGAGGTCAACGCGGCGATCAAGATGATTGACGATATAGTCAGAGAGGTCCAGGCCGGAGAGGTGTTCCAGGGCAAGGTGACCCGTCTCATGGCCTTCGGAGCCTTCGTGGAGGTCCTGCCAGGCAAGGAGGGACTGCTTCACGTCAGCGAGATCAGTACCCATAGGGTAGGAAAGGTCGAGGACGTGTTCAAGCCCGGTGACCCGGTGCTGGTGATGGTCCGAGAGATCGACGATATGGGCAGGATAAACCTGACCAGAAAGAAGATCTTGGCCGACGAGGCGAAGGTCAAGGAGGCCGGACTGGAGTCCTGCCTGTCCTTCGAGGCCGAGAGGGACGAGGCGATAGCTGCCCTGCCTCCCGCACCTGCCGGCAACGACAGGCGTAGGCCTGGCGGAGACGATCGTCGAAGAGGCGGTAACGGTGGTCGTAGAAACGATCGCAGATAAAATGGAGATACGTATTCCCGTGGTACGGGAAGGGGAAGCCTTAAGGCTTCCCCTTCCCGGCTATGAGACGAGTGGTTCCGCCGGCATGGACCTGATAGCGGCGGAGTCGGTGGTTATCCCTCAGGGAAAATGCATGACGGTGGGAACCGGACTCAGGATAGCCGTTCCCGATGGGTTCGAGGCCCAGGTCCGCCCAAGAAGCGGTCTGGCTCTCAAGAGAGGTCTGGTGGTCCCGAACTCTCCTGGAACCATAGATTCGGATTACAGGGGAGAGATCAGGGTAATAATGATGAACCTGGGAGATGGTCCCTTCGAGGTGGCCGTAGGCGACAGAATCGCCCAATTGGTGATCGCTCCGGTCGCGAGGGCCTGCTGGGAGGAGGTCGCTACTTTGGAATCCACCGAGAGAGGCTCCGGTGGATTTGGTAGCACCGGTATATCGACCCCTTCGAGGAAATAGTGGAGGAACGGGGACATCAAGGTCCCCTCTAGCGTTAAAGGGCCTGGTCGGTCCTTGGAAAGGCAGGTAGGAAATGTATCGTTTTTCCGGTCCAGCCGGACAGCTTTTCGAATCTGAGAAGGCTGTCGTCGGCGATATCTTAAAGGAATGGAAGCTTGACAAGGGAGCTCTTTCGGCCAAGGTGAACGGAGAGGAGCTGGACCTCGACGTAGAGGTCTCCTGCGACGCCTCGGTGGAGCCCATAACCTCCGATACCGAAGAGGGTCTGGAGATACTTAGACACTCGACCGCCCATCTCTTGGCCCAGGCCGCCACCAGACTGTTCCCTGGCGCAGTGGTCGCCATAGGTCCGGTGATAAAGGACGGTTTCTACTACGACATAGAGTTCAAGGAGCCCATCTCCGAGACGGATCTGCCCGCCCTGGAGAAGGAGATGCGCAGGATAGTCAAGAGGGGAATACCTCTGAAGCGTCAGCGAGTCTCCAGAGAAGAGGCCATAGAGATCTTCAAGGAAAGGAAGGATCCCTATAAGGTCGAGATTCTGGAGGGAATAGACGACGCTTCGGTCAACCTGTATTGGCAGGACGAATACGTCGATCTCTGCCGAGGACCTCACGTTCCCAACACCAGGGTGCTTCAGAACTTCAAGCTTCTCTCCGTCGCCGGTGCCTATTGGAGAGGCGACGAGAACAACATCATGCTTACCCGTATATACGGAACCGCCTTCGCCACCAAGGAGGAACTGGAGGCCTACGTCACCAGGATGGAGGAGGCCAAGAAGAGGGATCACCGCAAGATAGGCCGTGAGCTGGGTCTGTTCTCTCTCCACAAAGAAGGTCCAGGGTTCCCGTTTTTCCATCCCAAGGGTATGGTCGTGATAAACACCCTGATCGATTTCTGGAGCAAGGTGCACAGAAAGAACGGTTACGATCAGATAAGGACTCCCCTGATTCTGAACAGGGACCTATGGATACAATCTGGGCACTGGGATCACTACAGGGAAAACATGTATTTTACCGAGATAGACGAGCAGCCCTACGCCATAAAACCGATGAACTGCCCCGGAGGGATCCTGGTCTATAAATCGGATCTTCATAGCTATAGGGATCTTCCCCTCAGGCTCGGCGAGCTCGGGATCGTCCATAGACACGAGAAGTCCGGAGTGCTACACGGTCTGATGAGGGTCCGTTGCTTTACCCAGGACGATGCACATCACTATTGCACCCCCGATCAGATCAAGGACGAGGTCTCCCTGATCATGGACATGGTGGACTACATATACTCCGAGGTCTTCGGCTTCAAGTTCCACGTGGAATTGTCCACCAGGCCGGATAACTCCATGGGCAGCGACGAGATGTGGGAGTTGGCCGAGAGGTCCCTGAGAGAGGTGCTGGAGGAAAGAGGGACCTCTTACGTGCTCAACCCCGGAGACGGCGCTTTCTACGGTCCCAAGATAGACTTTCATCTGGAGGACTGCATAGGTAGAACCTGGCAATGTGGGACCATCCAGCTCGACTTCCAGATGCCGGAGAAGTTCGACGTCACCTATATAGGCTCGGACGGGAAGGAACATCGTCCTGCCATGCTCCACAGGACCATATTGGGAAGCATCGAGCGTTTCCTCGGCATACTGATAGAGCATTACGCAGGGGCCTTCCCCTTCTGGATCGCTCCCGTTCAGGTGAAGATACTTGCGGTGGGGGACGATCACGTTGGCTACGCCAAGGAGCTGAAGGTTCTTCTCCAGGATCGGGAATATCGGGTTGAGCTGGACTGTAGAGACGAAAAGCTCGGCAGGAAGATCAGAGACGCTCAGATGGAGAAGGTTCCCTTTATGTTGGTCGTCGGAGACAGAGAGCTGGAGACCGGCACCGTATCGGTAAGAGATCGGTCCGAAGGGGACAAGGGATCCATGAGCAAGGAGGATCTACTGAAGCTGCTTGAAGGGCAGTTCTCACCCTTATAGAGAAAAACTTGCCTAAAACGGGATGTCGTGGTAACATCTCACGAGTTACGATGTAGAAAAGAAGGGGATCCCCTCACCTGACGACGCTTTTAGCAGTTGTCTGGTTCCAGTCGAATTATCGCGTCTCAGGGCGTAGTGTATTTCGTACTTCAGAGGGGGCCTTAGACGGTCCCCTTTTTTTACGCCAATCATTCACGGAGGTGAACCGTTATAGCTAAGAAACTTTCTGACGAGCCGAGAGTCAACGAGGAAATAACCGCACGAGAGGTCCTGGTTATAGACGATCAAGGTGGAAAATTGGGAGTCCTTCCCATAAACGAAGCCCTGGATCTGTCGGCAGAGAAGGAACTGGACCTGGTGGAGGTGGCTCCGGGAGCCAATCCGCCGGTCTGCCGCATCCTGGATTACGGTAAGTTCAGGTATCAGCAGCAGAAGCGGGAGAAGGACGCTCGTAAGAAACAGAAGACCCAGACTCTCAAGGAAATGAAGATGCGTCCGAAGATCGACGAACACGATTACAACTTCAAAACCAAGGCTATTAGAAGTTTCCTGGAGAACGGTCACAGGGTGAAGGTCTCCATATTCTTCAGGGGTAGGGAGATGGCGTTTCTGGATCGCGGCAAAGAGGTGCTGGACAGGGTAGCCAAGGACTGCGAGGACCTCGGTAAGATGGAGGGTTTCCCTCGTATGGAGGGACGTTACATGCGGATGATGATGACCCCGGTCCAGCAGAAAGAGGTCAAAAAAACCCCTAAGAGCGAAAGCGATCAAGGGGAAGAATAAGGTCGTATAAAACGGTATTCTAATATAAGGAGGAGCTCCTATGCCTAAGATGAAAACCCACTCCGGCGCTAAAAAGCGTTTTTCTTTCACCGGAACGGGAAAGGTATCCTATAAGAAATCCGGTCGCGCTCACAAGCTCAAGACGAAGAACGCCAGTCGCCTTCGTCGCCTTCGTCAGGATGGTATCCTTAACGATACTTTGACCGAGACGATGAAGAAAATGATGCCCTACGCCTAACGGCGATTTCGTAACGAGAGGTGAAGAACGATGCGTGTTGCTGCTGCCAGCTCTAGCGATAGAAAACGCAAAAAGCTGTTTTCCATAACTAAGGGTTATTTCGGAAGAAAGAAAAACGTTTATCGCCGTGCCAGGGAGGCTTTCCTTCACTCACTGACCAGGATGTACGCCGACAGGAAACTTCGCAAGAGAGATTTCCGTCGTCTCTGGATAACCAGGATCAACGCTGCGGCCAGGATCAACGGCATGAACTACAGCAATCTGATCAACGGCTTGAAGAAGGCCGGCGTGGAGGTCAACCGCAAGATGCTTGCGGACCTGGCCGTAAACGACATGCCCGCCTTCGAGGCCCTAGCCGTCAAGGCCAAAGAGGCCTTGAATCAGGCGTAGTGAGGACATACAGCTCTATACGAGTTGAACGAGCCATCGTCGGAGGGTTCCTATCATTGATTTTGATAGGAGCCCTTCTGCTATGGGGTTTCAACTATCTGGGAGATATGCCTATCTCTCCGTTGGACGCCCTTTTTACCTCCACTTCCGCTGTCTGCGTGACCGGCCTGGCTGTGGTAGATACCGGCAGGGACCTGGTCTTTTCGTCTCAGGCGATACTTCTTCTTCTGATTCAGCTGGGAGGTCTGGGAGTCATGACCGCAGCGACCTTCACCCTTTTTCTACTGCGTCGTCCCATAGGGATAAGACAGAGGCTTCTCTTTGCCGGAGGTATGGGGCTTGAGGGACCCTCCGGTGCGGTGAGGCTCGTGGCCCGTATAGTAAAGATTACCCTTGTGATCGAGTGCTTAGCCACTGTCCCGCTTTTTTTCGTTTTCAGAGAGACCATGTCCTCCAAGGAATCTCTCTGGTGCTCGATCTTTCACAGCATCAGCGCCTTCTGCAACGCCGGTTTCTCCCTCTTCGTCGACAGCCTGGAGGGGTATGCTACGGGATGGCTTCTTCCAGCGGTGATGATGTCCCTTATAGTTCTAGGCGGTGTCGGTTTCATCGTTTTGTGGGAGCTAGGTGAGTGGTTCAGAGGCAGAAAAAGGCTTTCCGTTCATACCAAGCTGGTGCTGGTGGCGACCGTGTCGTTGGTGTTTTTCGGAGCGGTTCTTCTCGCCTTGACCGAATGGGATGGTCTGCTGAAAGGGCTTTCTGTTCCCATGAAGATATGGAACGCTCTTTTCGCTTCGGTTACCTCTCGTACCGCTGGCTTTAACACCTTGCCGACCGTCGAGCTGTCCTCTCTAGGGGCTTTTTTGATCATGATACTGATGATGATAGGAGCTTCGCCTGGTTCTACCGGAGGGGGGATGAAGACAACCACCTTCGGGCTTCTGGTCTCCTCCGTCTTTTTCAACACGAGAGGCGACTCCAATCTGGTGCTCTGGCACAGAAGCGTCCCTCAAAAACTCGTGCTGAGGGCGATGATGCTCGCTTTCCTCTACGTAGCCACGGTTTTATTTGGTATACTCCTTCTGAACTTGGTGGAGGACATGTCGTTCAGGAGCCTGGCCTTCGAGGTCGTCTCGGCAATGGGCACGGTGGGGCTTTCCATGGGAGTGACTGCGGATCTCTCCCCTGCGGGAAAATGGATCCTGATACTATTGATGTTCTGGGGTAGGGTGGGGATTCTAACCTTCCTGTTCAGCCTCGCGGACAGCGACGAGTCCCGCAAGGTCAGCTACGCCGAGACCTTCATACCTATAGGATAGGAGCTGTTTTTTCATGGCCCGGGAGACCAAAATGTATTTCGTCGTAGGGCTGGGGCGTTTCGGCCTCTCTCTTTGCGAGAGGTTGGTAGCTCTGGGACAGAGGGTAGTTGCGGTCGACATGGATCCCGACAAGGTGGCGGAGGTCGCCGATACGGTGGACTACGCCGCCGAGCTCGACGCCTCCGACGAGGAGGCTCTCATAAAGGTCGGGGCCAAGGAGGCCGACGTGGCAGTTGTCGCCATAGGGGAGAACGTGGAGGCCAGCATCCTCACGACCGCGATCCTCAAAGGTTTGGGAATAGACCGGCTCGTCTCCAGAGCCCAGACGGCCCTTCACGCCAGGGTCCTGGCCAGAGTTGGAGCGGACAGGGTCATCTTTCCCGAAAAGGACATGGGAGTCCGTCTAGCGGAGCAGTTCGTCAACCCCTGGTTGTCGAACTTCTCTCAGATACCGGGCAACGGCTATATAGTGGGAGAGCTGAGGCCCCTTCCTGACATGGTTGGAAAGAGCCTTATGGAGCTGAACTTCAGAAGTTCATACGGCGCGTCCATTTTGTTGTTGGAGCGGGACGACGCCAAGATGATGCCAGGTCCGGACTCGGTTATAAGAGAGGGAGACAAGCTGATGTTGGTCGGCGATAGAGAACGCCTGGCCGATTGGGTGGATAAACTGGAAAAAATAAATTCGGAAGGGGAGGTCTAGACGATGGATTTGAAACTGGATATAGAAGGGGTGAGAAGTTCCTTCCTTTCTGAGCTGGAGGATGCGAAGTCTCTGGACGATCTTAAGGACCTCCGGGTTCGCTATCTGGGCAAGAAGGGCAAGGTGACCGCCCTTTTGAAGTCTCTGGGGGCGATGTCGTCGGAAGAACGTCCGGAGGCGGGAAAGGTCATAAACGAGCTTAAGCAAGTTCTCGACTCGGACCTTACCGAGAGGTCTAAAAGAGCGGAAGACGATGCCCTGAGGGAAAAGGAGCTCAATGAGTTCGTGGACGTTACCCAGCCCGCCAGAGGTCGCCTTTCCGGAGGGGTCCACCCGGTTATGCAGGTTATGTACGATGTCTCCGAGATACTCACCGGACTTGGCTTTTCCGTGGCTCTTGGACCGGAGGTAGAGGACGATTTTCATAATTTCGAGGCCCTCAACATCCCCCCTCATCATCCCGCCAGGGATATGCAGGACACCTTTTATTTCGACGACGGCAGACTTCTCAGAACCCATACCTCTCCGGTGCAGGTGAGGTCCATGTTGGCCTACGGAGCGCCTTTGAGGATAGCCTGTCCCGGGAAGGTCTACAGGAGGGACAGCGATCCCACCCATTCCCCTATGTTCCATCAGATAGAGGGGCTATTGGTGGAGGAGGACGTCTCCATCGGGGATCTCAAGGGCTGTCTGGAGGCCATGGTTTCGGCGATCTTCTCCAGACCTCTCAAGGCTCGATACAGGGCGAGCTATTTCCCCTTCACCGAGCCGTCCATGGAGGTCGACATAGAGTGTATCGCCTGTTCCGGCAAGGATCCTTCCTGCCGGATCTGCAAGGGGACCGGATGGCTGGAGATAGGCGGTATGGGAATGGTCCATCCCGAGGTACTTCGGGCCGGAGGAGTCGACCCCGAGAGGTTCAACGGCTTCGCCTGGGGTATGGGGCTGGATCGAATAGCTATGTTGAAGTACGATCTCAGGGACCTTCGCCCTCTCTTCGAGGGAGATCTGTCCTATCTGCTCTCCGGGAGGGATGAATGATGCTGGTTTCCTGGAATTGGCTCAACGAGCTGGTGGACCTGCCTGTCTCGATGGAGACGGTGGCCGAGAGGCTCACCGTTACCGGAAACGAAATAGAGGCTATACATCGCCCGTGCGAGAGGTTGGCCGGGATAGTGGTGGCCCAGGTGTCCTCGATAGTTCCCCATCCTAGCAGCGAAAACCTCCTGCTGGTGGAGCTCGATAGGGGGAACGGCTCCACCACATGTGTAACCGCCGCTAAGAACCTGTCCGTAGGCGACAAGGTCCCCTACGCTCCCGGTGGCGCTACCGTAGCCGACGGAACCGTGTTGGGCGACAGGGATTTCGACGGCGTGGTCAGCTCGGGTATGATGCTTTCCGCCGAGGAGCTGGGACTTCCCGACGTGGCGGACGAGTTCGGTATACTGAGGCTCCCCGAGCATCTGACCGCAGGAGACGACGCAGTCAAGGCCCTGGGTTTGGACGACTTCGTATTGGAGCTTTCTATAACGCCCAACAGAGGGGATATGTTGAGCATGAGAGGGATCGCCAGAGAGGTGATAGCCCTCTTTCCCGAGGCGTCCATGAAAAATGAGGACGAGCCCGTCTCTCTGGGCGATCCCGACTGGAACTTCGACTTCAGAGGCATAACCCTGGAGGACGATGGATGTCCGGTCTATCTCATGGGTATGGCGGAGAAATTGAAGATAGCGCCGTCACCTCTTGAGGCCAGGATCCGGCTGTCTCTTTGCGGAATGAGGCCGGTCAACAACGTGGTCGACGTTACCAACCTGACCATGCTCGCCCTGGGGCAGCCTCTTCATGCCTTCGATACCGACAGGTTGCCCGATCGGTCCATCTCGGTCCGTTCGGCCCTCCAGGGAGAGCGATTCGTGACGCTGGACCACAAGGAAAGGACCCTCGATTCGTCGGATCTCGTCATATGCAGTGGCGATAGCTCTGTGGCCCTGGCGGGGGTCATGGGAGGGTTGAACTCAGAGATAGAGGATGGCACGACTAGGTTACTCCTGGAGAGCGCCATATTCGATCCTGCCAGAATAGGCTCGACCTCCCGTCGTCTGGGACTTCCCAGCGAGGCCTCCTATCGCTACGCCAGAGGGGTGGATCCGGAGCTTCCGGAGAGAGCCATAGACTACGCTTTCTCCCTACTGAGAGACTGGGGATGTGCGGAGGTCGCCTCCGGCGTGGCCAGAGCCTTCAGAGGCGATATGAACCGCCCGGTGGTGTCCCTCACGAAAAGGAAACTGGCCCGAATCGCCCAGTGGGACGATATGAAAGAGGCGTCCTCCATCCTGTCGAGGCTGGGACTTGTCGAGGTCGAGGCCAATGAGGACGACTGCGTGCGAAGTTTCAAAGTCCCTTCCTATCGTCCGGATATATCCATAGAGGAGGATCTCGTGGAGGAGGTCGCCAGGATAAGGGGATACGATGTGATACCTTCCCGAATTCCCGGATGCTCCTACAGTGCGGGAAAACTGGGAGCCGTGACCGCGACATCGAGAGAGCTGAGGTCGCTTGCCATCGCCAGAGGGTACGTGGAGGTCGTCTCTTACAGCTTCCATTCGCCTAAATACAGAGATATACTGCGCCTTGAGGACGATCCCAGAGGTCGTTTCCTGTCTCTCAGCAACCCGATAAGCGGGGAGCTGTCCGTAATGAGATCGACCATGTTGCCCGGACTTCTTGAGTCCCTGAGGCGGACCCTGAGGTCGGGTTGGAGAGGTCCCGTCAGGCTTTTCGAGTCCGGAAGGGTCTTCAGACTGGACGAAAAGGACGAGTTGATCGAGTTCGACAGGATCTCCGGTCTGGTCTATCCCGGCAAGGATACACGCAGCCCTTACGGCGAATCCGTCGTAGACGACCTACTGTCCGTGAAGGCGGACGTCCAGTCCTTTGGGTTGTCCAGAAAGGTCCGTTTTTCCTTCGTCCAGGGGGAGGAGCCCTTCGGACATCTTGGGCAAACGGCCCATATCGTGTATGATAGTGCGGTGATAGGCTTTATGGTCAGACTGAAACCGGCCGTAGAGAGCGAGTTGGACCTGGACGGCCCGGTTTACTGTTTCGAGTTCGATCTGGCTCCTCTGCTGGAGGATCCTGTCTTGCGGTTCGGTCAGGGCTCCTCTTATCCTCCGGTTTTCAGGGACGTGTCCTTGCTGTCCGATTCCTCCGTCTCGGTCGAATCGGTGGTGGAGGATATAGAATCCCTCGCCGACGATCTTCTCGATAAGGTCAGGCTGTTCGATATATACGAGGGAAAGGGGATCCCCGAGGGCAAGAGGAGTCTTGCGTTTTCCATGGCATACAGAAGTTCGGACAGGACCCTTAAGGACAAGGAGATCGACTCCGTACACGATGAATTAAGGTCCAGACTGGAAGAAAAAGGCTATTCTCTCCGCTGAGCTGCGGAGCTATAACGGGCATTCCCGAAATCTTAAATAATACTGGAGGGGTCATTATGAACCTGGAAAATATGGATCAACTTATCGATGGACTTGCTGAGAGACTTAAGGTCCTTAAAGAATCCAGAGACCGCTTCAAGGACGAGCTGGAGGGAGCCAAGACCCAGCTGAAGGACAAAGAGATGGAACATATAAGGCAGGACAAGGAGAGCCAGAGACGGATAGAGCAACTGGAGAGGGAGAAGATGAACCTTCAAAAGGAGAAGGCCCAGATGGAGAGTCGTCTGACCGCTGTCTACGGCAAACTTAAAAATCTGTTGCCCCAGGAGGGGCCGGATAACAGAGGATAAGAGGGGAGTCGCTTGATTGTCCGATAAAAGCCGCCAAGAGACCGTCGTTATAGGCATGAACCGCTACAGCGTGGAGACCGCCGTAGACGAAGCTGCCTGGTCACGGGCCATGGCCTTCACGGAGGAGGTTATGGCCAAGATCGATTCCAAGATGCCCTCGGATCGACGACTTCTGATGGCGTGGCTGAACCTGGTCCTCTGGGTCGACGGTCAAAACAGAAGGCTGGAGAATCTACTGGCTGAAGTCGATCCGGAGGAGAATTCTCCATGAATATAGGACTGGCAATAGACCTGATATTTCTGTTTGTCACGGTGATTTTCGCGGTCAAGGGAATGTTGCGAGGCCTTATGGGAGAGGTCATATCCCTGGTGGCCACGGTGGGAGGTCTGGTTTTGGCTTTTCGCCTGGCCGACCAGGGTGCTGCTTTTCTGATGGAGGCTTTCGACGGTCTGTCCCTTCCTGCCGGCAAGGTGATCTCCATGGTGATAGTCTTCGTCGTGGTCGTCCTTCTGGGTGCCCTGTTGACCAGGATATGCAGGGCTTTTCTGACCATCACCTCCCTCACCTTTCTGGATCGAATGCTGGGACTGGCCGCCGGGTGCGTTAAGTCGGTGGCCCTTCTGTTGGTCCTCTTCGTGCTGCTCTCCATGGTGAAGCCTCTGGTGCCCCAGGAAGTTTTGAAACAGAGTCGTTCAATGATTTTGGCCGCGACCATATGGCCTCACGTCGCGCCCTATGCGGCCAAGAGCGGGCTTTTGCCCGATGAAGGGAGTTCCTATCCCGTCGATACGGGGGATATCTGAGCTATGTATGTGTCGAAAGCGGCCTATAAAAGCCTAGAAATAGAGAAGATAATGTTCCAGTTCGCCTCTCGGGCTCGAAGCGAACTGGGCGTTTTTATGTTGTCTCGGCAGGAACCCTTTTCCGATATGGACCAGGTTCTCAAGAGACAGGCCCTGATCGAGGGGTACAGGAGGTATCTGTCTATACAGGGCAATTTGCCCTGGTCCTCCGACGTGGCTTCTGTTGACGGACTTATCGAAGGAGCCTCCGAGACCGGCATGATGTCGGGAGAGGAGCTTCTGCGTGTGCGTGTCCTCCTTCATCTGGCTGGGCGTATCCGCGATTCCGTAGGAGAGGTCAGGGACGATTTTCCCGCCCTGTGGACTTTGGCCAGAAGGGTTCGGGATTTTTCCGAGGATCTCGAAAGGCTATCCGTGTTGGACGAGAAGGGTGAGCTCTACGACGGAGCATCTCCGAGGCTGAGGGATCTGAGGGAGAGGATAGACGAACTACGGAGAAAAATAAGGAAAGACTGTAACGGCATAATCAACGGTAGTTCCTCCCATATGCTGCAGGAGAGGGTCCTCTCCATAAGAAACGGCAGATCGGTCCTTCTGGTTAGACAGGAGCTCGTGGGAAGGTTCCCGGGGATATTGGTAGATCGTTCCTCATCGGGAAACTCCGCTTACATGGAGCCCAACTGCGTGGTCTCCCTGAACAATCGCATGGTGGAGCTCCGTCAGGACGAGAGAGACGAGGAAAGACGAATCCTCCGGGCCCTTACCACCGGTATAATGTCCAGAAAAGGGGCCGTCCTCGAGGCCCAGGACGTTGTAGGAACCATGGATATGATATATGCCATATCGGATTTGATGGATAGGGAGAGATGGACCTTTCCGGAGATGATCGGGGGGACCCGTTTCAGACTGTTCCAGGTGCGTCATCCTATGCTCGGTTCGTCGGCGGTTCCCATTGACGTCCATTGCGGTGGGGCTTTCAGGGTCCTGGTCATCACCGGTCCCAATACGGGAGGAAAGACCGTGGCTCTCAAGACCGTAGGAGTGTCGGTCTTTCTGGCCTGGTGCGGTCTGCCGATCCCGGCGGTGGAGGGCTCTCAGATCGGAGAGGTGTCGTCTCTTTTCTCCGATATCGGCGACGAGCAGAGCATAGAGCAAAGTCTCTCGACCTTCAGTGCCCACCTCAAGAACGTCGTGGACATATTGGAGGAGTCGGATGACCGATCCCTGATCCTTCTGGACGAGCTGGGTGCGGGTACCGATCCCCAGGAGGGAGCCGCACTTGGGGTCGCGTTGCTCAAGACCTTCAAGAGAAGAGGTCCTTTGGTAATGGCGACCACCCATCACAATCCCATAAAAAAGTTCGCTACCACCACCGACGGAGTAGAGACAGCCAGCGTGGATTTCGACCTATCCACCCTTACCCCGACCTACCGGCTGATAATGGGTATTCCGGGACAGAGCAACGCCCTGGCCATAGCTGAGAGGCTAGGAATGCACGTGGAGGTCCTGGGAGAGGCAGAGAAGGTGCTTAAAAGCGGAGAGGCCTCTATAGAGACCATGATAGGCGAGCTTCAGAAGAAGACCCTTCACCTCGACTCTCAGGCCGCCTCTTTGGCCAAGGAGAGGCTTGAGATAGAGGAGCTTAAAAAAGCCATCGAAAAAGACCGTCGCGATCTTGAGAGGATAAAAAGACGGACCATCATGAAGGCCGATAGAGAGGCGGAGAGGGTCCTGGAGGAGGCGGAGAGCCAGGCCAGGGAGATGCTCCGAGGTCTTGAGGAGGCCGCTAAATCGGCAGCTGACAGGGAGTTGAACAAACACAAAAAAGGGGTCAAAAAATCGAAGGAACGATCCCAGGTCCGTCAGGCTGTATTCGAGGCCAAGGAGATAAAGGAACGGGGCTCCAGGGAGATAGAGGTTGGAGACGTGGTTCAGGTCTCCGGATCCGGTTCGGCTGGAGAGGTGCTCTCCATGAAGGGAAAGAGAGCGGTCGTCCTGGTGGGAGGTCTGAAGATAGAGACGGATATCAAAAAACTTACGTTGAGCGACAAGAAGATACGCCCGGAGGTTTCCGGTCCTTCAATCTCAGTATCTCGCCCCGTAGGGGTCCCTAGCTCCATAATGGTACGGGGAATGACGGTGGACGAGGCCATGCCTCTCGTGGCGGATTACCTGGACAGGGCTGTCCTGGCTGGTTACGGAGAGGTTACCGTGATTCACGGAAGGGGCGAAGGTATTCTGCGTAGAAAGGTCCACGAGCTATGTCGCCGTCTACCCTATGTGGCGAACTTCCGCCTAGGCGAAAACGGGGAAGGCGGCTACGGGGTGACAGTGGTCAGCTTCAGGGAGTAGGCTCGCGCTTACTTTCCGGAGGAACCCACTTGACCTTAGAGGTTTTTAGATGTATCGTATTCAAGCTGCTTAGCTTTAAACGATGCGCCTGTAGCTCAGCTGGATAGAGTGCTGGCCTCCGGAGCCAGAGGTCGTGGGTTCGAATCCCGCCGGGCGCGCCAATTTATAGGGATAACAAAGGGATTCAAACCGTCGTGGTTTGAATCCCTTTTTTTGTGGTATATTTAAGACAAGAGGGGGTTTGTAAGAAACTTTGAATGTCATTTGAGGGCTATGTAAATCTAGGCTTATGAAAGAGGATGGCCAAACTATGAGCGATGATTTTATAAACTTAACGATAGAAGATCTCTCCGACGAGCATCTATGCTGCATCATTCGCAGCAGAAAACCCCATAAAGGTATCGAAGCAAAGCGACTATGGCTTTCGGATAGGCTTAAAGAGGGGCACGTTTTTAGGAAACTCAACGCAAAAGCTGCGGTTTTTATCGAGTACGCTCCCCTTGAAAGAGCTTGGGTTCCGATAATAGGCGATAACTACTATTATATATATTGTCTG
This sequence comes from Dethiosulfovibrio faecalis, assembly GCF_021568795.1. Taxonomy (NCBI): domain Bacteria; kingdom Thermotogati; phylum Synergistota; class Synergistia; order Synergistales; family Dethiosulfovibrionaceae; genus Dethiosulfovibrio; species Dethiosulfovibrio faecalis. The sequence continues at coordinate 50,197 of NZ_JAKGUE010000014.1, read as the reverse complement.
TGGGTTTCCGGCGATTACAAGGGAAAGGGATACGGGAAACTGTTGATGGAATACTGTCTGACCGAGGCCAAAGAAAAGGGTAGATCCGGCGTCTGTATGCTTGGAGCAAAGAGACAGAAGTCTTGGCTTTCGGACCAATCCTTTGCCAAGAGGTTTGGTTTTGAGGTCGTGGACGACACCGACAGGGGTTACGAATTGCTTGCGCGTTCTTTCGATGGAACGATCTCTTCCTTTGGGAAAAACGTCAAAAACGAAGAGATAGAAAACAAGGCTCTGACTATTTACTACGATATGCAATGTCCCTACGTCTACCAAAGTATCGAGACGATAAAGCTTCATTGTGAGAGGAACGACGTTCCCGTGTCTTTTATCCCGGTGGATACGCTCCAGAAAGCAAAGGAATTGCCTTGCGTTTTCAACAACTGGTGCGTCTTTTACAAAGGAAGATTTGAGACGGTGAACCTGTTGGACAAATCTTATTTAGAAAGAATTCTTAAAAAGTAGAGATTCACGTCGTCCTGTCGACCGCTAACGACATTTATTTATTATCTTGGCGGATGTTCTTGTCTGGGTTTATGGTTAAAATAACGGACAGGTCGTTCATGTCGGTATAGCCTGATAAATACAATTAGGAAGGCCGATGATGTATCCTCTTTGATTTGAATTTGATCTCGGACGTAGGAGGCTCGCCTTTAGGTGGGGCTCCTTTTACGATCAAAAGGGCGAAAGACGGTGGATCTATCTTGGCTTACCTCGCTTAAACCTAGACGGGGAAAAGGATGTATAATCGACGGGTAAAATACGAGTTCCATGGGAGGTCGCGATGAAAAACGTAAATATCATAGTGGCGTGCGTTTTCATACTGACTTTGGTAGCGGTGGGTATGGTGCTCAAGGCCGCTCAGAGCGTTATACTTCCCTTCGTGATAGCCTGGCTTCTTTCATATGTGTTTGGACCTATCGTCCGTTTCATGGCTCGAAAGAAAATTCCCATATTCTTCACCATCGTGGCGGTTTTAGCCCTGTTTTTAGGGGTGTGCGCCTTAGGGGCGATTTTCATGAATACCAGGGTGGTGGCCTTCGCGTCGGCTTATCCCAAATACTACGATCAGCTCATAGCTCTCACGAAGAGCTTCACCAGCAGCGATCTGTTCCCTCCGGATTTCTGGGACAGCATAAACTGGGGTGAGAGGATAGGCAAATATCTGCTTTCCCTTTCCGGTTCTCTGGTGACCTTTATGTCGAACTTGGTGTTGGTCATAGTCTTTCTGGTCTTTATGCTTTTGGGCAGCCCCTACGTGGAGTACAAGATCAAAAAGGCCTTCTCCGTCGACTCGGGGTCCAGGATTCTTTCGGTTCTGAAGGCCATCTCCACCCAGATAGGGAGCTATCTGACCTTACAGACCTTGATAAGCGTCTCCACCGGGGTCTGCGTCTGGTTGGCCCTGTCCTACCTTAGGGTCGATTTCGCCATGACCTGGGGGGTTTTGGCTTTTGCCCTCAATTTCATCCCGACCATCGGTTCCATCATAGCCTCGGTGCCTCCGATTCTGCTCGCTCTGGTACAGTATTATCCGAATACATTCCCCGCCATAGGCGCGGCGGTGTCCCTTCTTTTAATCCAGATGCTTATCGGAAACGTGATAACCCCTAAGGTCATGGGGGATAGCCTGGACGTCAGCCCGGTGGTGATACTCATATCCCTGTTTTTCTGGGGCTGGCTTTGGGGTGTCATAGGCGCGTTGCTGTCGGTCCCCATAGTGGCGATCATCAAGATAATATGCGAGAACGTCGATTCCCTGAACACGGTGGGAGTTATGATGGGAACGGGCAAACAGTATAAAAAGGAGTTCGAATGATCCAGAGAGGAGGTCGTTCCGGAGTGTCGGTTCGAGTACTTAAGTTGGATAACGAAAAAGGGAAGAAAGCCAGCGTTCTGATAGATGGGGATCACTTTTTTCACCCCGAGGGAGGCGGACAGCCCGGAGATTCGGGTGTTTTCTCCTCCGATAACTGCGATGGGCTCGTCCTGAATACCAGAAAGGACGAAGACGGTCTCTGTATCCTGGATCTCAAGCTTAAGAGCGGGGAGCTTAGGGAGGGGGACCTCCTGGAGGTAGAGAGAGACGACGTCAGACATTCCGTCCTGTCGAGAATGCACTCGGGGGAGCATGTCCTTTCCCGGGTCATGGAGGAGATACGGCCGGATCTGTCGGTTTACAAGGTAGCGGTAGGCGAGGAACGGACCGGGATCTACATGAGATACGACGGCGATCTGGACTGGGACTTTCTCTTCGAAGCGGAGGATCGGGCCAGAGAGGTCGTAAGGTCGTCCTTGCCGGTGGAGACCTTAGTTCTCCCGATAGATGAAGCCAAGGGACTGGACGGTCTCAAGGCCCGGTGGGACAGGGTTTCCGACGAATTCATACGGGTCGTCCGAATACCGGATTTCGACCTGATAGCCTGTTCGGGAAGCCACGTGGAGAACACGTCCGACATAGGAACCCTGTTCGTCGAGTCGTTCAAGGGCAGTTCTCCCGAGTGGGAGGTAGTGTTTTCCTTGGACTCCGACAGGGATGTCCTGTATTCCAGGGAAATGAGAAGGTTGATCTCTAGGGCGAACTGTCGATACGACGAGGTAGGAAAGATAATGGACCGTCTTGGCGAGGAGAACGGCAGCCTGAGAAAACAGCTCGCCAAGGTTCAACAGTACGTGACCCTTCCGTGGGAGACCAGAGATCTAGATGGACTGACTTTCGATGTGCTTCACTCGATAGGGTTGCCCAAGGAGCTGGTTAGCTCTTCCTGTAGAAAGAGGGCGGAAGGCCGTCCCGACTCTATCGTGTTGGCTCTCATCGACGACGGGGTCGGTAGGGCCATACCCTTTATGCTGTGCGTAGGGGAGGCTTTCTCTTTCGACTCTAAGGGGTTGCTCGGATCGAACGAGCTCAAGGTCCGTGGAGGTGGAAAGGGAGGAGTTTTCTCGGGACAGACGGAATGTCGTTTTCTGGACGTATGGCTTAAGGTCTGTATAGAGGTTATTTCTTGAGAGGTCGGTGTTTTTTTAGATGAAGTGGACGAAGATGTTCGCCGGAGAGGAAAGGGAACTGGATATCGCCGATAACGGGAGGGAGGTTGAGAGAGAGATTCTGCCGGACGATGACGACGGAGTGGAGATAGTAGCCAGGATCCGTTTTAACGCCGACGGTCAGGTTGGCAGAGCCGCCTTACTATTGGCCTCTACCTTGACGAAAGAAGACGAGGATTCGGTCAAGAGACAGCTTCTCGATCTGGGATGGTATTCCGTGGCAACCGAGGTGGGCGGTGTTTACGGAGACCTTCCCCAGAAGATAACCAGGGCTTTGGTAGGGGCGGCTCTAAACAGCGGTGTTATACAAAAGGACCAGAGGGAGATGCACGCCCTTATGCACGCAGCTTTCGAGTCCCTGGATGCCTTCATCCCGTCCGGTCTCCTGGAGGCCAGTATAGGTGCCAAGATAGCCATCGTCAGGAACGATAGGTGGATATCCGTCGCCGTCATGGGGGACACCGCCTATCATGCCGTGGCCCATCACGAGAGGTTCGGCCTGGGAGTCATGCATATCTAAATCGATTCTCTCCTTGATAAAAATCGGCAGCTGTGATAAATTTTCGTTTTGAGATATTTTCGGTTCTTAGGAATATCGAACGTTTCATTTAGAGGAGGAGCTTCAATATGAAAAAGGACATTCACCCCAACTACGGGACCTGTAAGGTATCCTGCGCCTGTGGGAACACCTTCGAGACCCAGGCGACCGTCGACGAGATCAAGGTAGGCGTCTGCTCGGTCTGCCATCCTTTCTACACCGGTAAGAAGGGAAGGATCCTCTCCGAGGCCGGAAGGCTGGAGAAATTCAACAAGAAATATGCTGGAATGAACTACGGCCAGAAAGAGGCCACCGAGTAAAAGAGGGGCTTTGCCCCTCTTTTTTTTCTAGACTATTTTAGAAGAGAAAGGGGCACATCATGAGAGTCGATCTGATCTATACTACCCCGGACTATCTCATGGCCGTATGGCTCGCAGGCCATACCTGTCACAGTCCCAAGGCCCCTCAGGAGCTCTACGCCGAGCCGGCCAGCAGGGAAAAGATGCTGAAGCTTGCCGACTTCCTTATCGAGGCGAAGCACCTGAGCGTCATGGAGCATTGTTCCATGACCTTCGCCGTTTCCGGGGTTTCCAGGACCTTGCTGGCCCAGTACAGTCGTCACAGAATAGGGGTCAGCCTGAGCGTTCAGAGTCAGCGCTACGTCTCGGAGAGATCCGATTTTGGAGCCATTTTCGACCATGTGACTCCTCCTACAGTATCTGCCTCTCCGGAGGCCATGGAGATATTCTCCAAGGCCATGGAGAGCTGTCAGGACTGCTACGATAGGCTGTTGGATGTCGGAATACCTAGGGAGGACGCCCGTTTCGTCCTTCCCGGCGCGATAACGACGAACTTCGTTACCACGTTGAACTTACGGTCGTTTCTCGACGTATACAGCAAGAGGGTCAGCGTCAAAGGGGCGCAGTGGGAGATTCGGGAGCTTTTGGTCGAGATGGGCAGACTGTTGCTTGAAAAAGAATCCTGGCTTGAAACCTATCTGGGTTCCAATCTGGAGGAGAAACGATGATATTAGGGCCTATCAAGCTTATAGCCCTTTTGGCCGGGGCCTCCGATAGGGTTTCGGAAAAAGCCTGTCCGGAGACCCTCCCGGTGGGAGGGCAGGCGGTCATAGAAGGCGTAATAATGAAGGGGCCCAGCCATTGGGGGATGGCGGTGCGCCAGCCCGACGGCGATATATGGAGAGACCGCTGGCCCTGCGCCGGATGGGACAAGAGAGGCATATGGAAAAAACCCGTCTTCAGGGGAATGGCAACGATGGCCGAGATGCTCAGGGAGGGCTTCAGGGCCCTGTCCAGATCCGCCCAGATAGCCCTGGGCGAGGAAGAGGAGCTTACCTCCTTCGATATAGCGATGTCCGTCCTGGTGGCGGTAGTTGCGGTCGTAGGGCTTTTCGTCGCCCTGCCCCTTTGGATAGGCGATCTTTTCGGAGGCTGGTTCGGCCTGGGGCATCTGGGTAAAAACGTGGTGGAAGGGGTCGCCAGAGGGCTCGTCTTCGTCTCCTACGTAGGTTGTATCGGACTGTGGAAGGATATCAGAGAGGTCCTGATGTATCACGGAGCAGAGCACAAGACCATAAACGCCTTCGAGGCCGGATCCCCTATGACGGTAAAGAGGATAGGAAGATATTCCAGAATCCATCCCAGATGCGGAACTTCCTTTCTTCTGGTGGTGGTGGTCATGAGTATTATAGTCTTCTCCCTGGTCGGAGGAGGAGGAATCCTGTGGAGGGTGGGATCCAGGGTGGTGCTGTTGCCTCTGGTGATAGGCCTTTCCTACGAGATAATACGTTCCTCCGCGAAATGGGGTTCCTTGGGCAAGAGCATAATGGCTCCGGCCTTGAGCCTGCAGTACCTTACGACCAGGATACCGACCTCCAGACAGTTGGAGGTCGCCCTGTCCGCCTTGGAATCCGCTCTTGACGTTTCCTTCTTGCCCGATAGACCTGGGAGGGATCTGTACCGTGAAATTAGACGATAAACTTCAGGAAATAGCGGCCATCCATGAGGAAATAGAGCACAAAATGGCCGACCCCTCGGTGACTTCCAACCCCAGAGAGCTTCAGTCTCTGGGGAAGAAGCATGCCGAGCTGTCGGAGATCGTGGGGGCCTACGAAGAATACAAGAGGATAAGATCCGAGCTGGAGGAAGCCAAGGCCCTTTTGGACTCGGACGACCCCGAGATGGCCCAGTTGGCCAAGGAGGAGGTTCATAGTCTGGAACCTCTTCTGGAGGAGCAGGAAAAAAAGGTTACCTTGTTGCTTCTTCCCAAGGACCCGAACGACGATAAAAGCGTGATGGTAGAGATAAGAGCCGGTACCGGCGGAGACGAGGCCGCGCTTTTCGCCTCCGACCTTTTCCGTATGTACAGTCGTTTCGCCGAGCAGCGTCGATGGTCGGTGGACATACTGGATGCCAACGAAACGGAGATAGGAGGCTACAAGGAGATCGTCTTCAAGGTCGACGGTCAGGGGGCCTACAGCGATCTAAAGTACGAGAGCGGGGTCCACAGGGTTCAGAGGGTGCCTGCCACCGAATCGGGGGGGAGGATACATACGTCCGCTGCCACGGTGGCGGTCCTGCCCGAGGCGGAGGAGGTCGATGTTGAGATTCGTCAGGAAGACCTCAAGATAGATACCTACCGTTCCAGCGGTGCCGGAGGACAGCACGTCAACATGACCGACTCGGCTGTCAGGATCACCCATCTTCCGACCGGCATAGTCGTCACCTGTCAGGACGAGAGGTCGCAGATAAAGAACAGAGCGAGGGCCATGGCTTTCCTGCGGACCAAGCTCTACGACATGGAACAGCAGAAGAGGCAGGACGCCGAAGCCCAGGAGCGAAAGGGTCAGATAGGTTCGGGGGACCGTTCCGAGAGGATAAGGACCTACAATTTTCCTCAAAACAGGATAACCGACCATAGAATAGGGCTTACCCTTTACAAGCTCGAAGCCGCTATGGGAGGAGCCATAACGGAGTTGGTAGAGGCTCTTAGAATGGCCGAACAGGCGGAGCGGATGAAGGATCTGGACGATAGGTGAACACGTCTCTGGACGAACTGAGACGGCTGTTCATAGCTGGTCTCTCCGAAGCTGGAATCGACGGTCCCGATCTGGATGTCGATCTGATATTGTCTCATTTTATGGGCGTGGATAGGTCGTGGATCCACTGTCACGGGGAATTCTCCGTTGAATATGTCACGTTGGACTTAATGAAGGAGGCTGTTCTTCGACGGAGAGATAGAGAGCCCCTTCACTATATTTTAGGCAGCTGTCCCTTCTGGGGAAAGTCCCTGTCCGTGGGGGCCGGCAGCCTGATTCCACGGCCTGAGACGGAGTTCCTGGTCGAAGCGGCCCTAAGGGACTTCGACGGCGGAACGTTCGTCGACTGGGGGACCGGCTCGGGATGTATCGCCTGTGCGATCCTATCCGATAGACCGGAGGCCTCCTGTGTCGCGGTAGACTCCGAGGCGTCGGCGATAGAGGTAGCCTACGGCAATCTCCAAAAAGAGGGGGTTTTGAACCGCTGTCTGCTTTGGCACGGCTCGACCCCCGAGTCCATCCCTTTGGCTTCCGGAACGGTGGATCTGGTAGTCTCCAATCCACCCTATATTCCCTCCGAGGACGTTCCTTCGTTGATGCCGGAGGTCTCCCGTTACGAGCCCCGTTCTGCCCTCGATGGAGGCAGAGATGGTCTGGATCCATACAGGATGCTCCTGCCCTGGGCGGAGAGGGTTCTCCGCCCAGGAGGACTGCTTTGGGTCGAGTTCGGAGGGGCAGACCAGGTTCGACCTCTGGAGGAGATGACGCCATCGGGAATGTCGCTCCTCGAGGTTAGGAACGACCTTTCCTGTATACCTCGCCTTATGGGATGGCGTCGTGTATAATAATCAGTTGGTTATATCCTGCGATCGTGTCGCATGGAAGAGATATCAGAACTGAGGAGGAGTTGTCATGGAACAGAGAGATCTTGTCATCATAGGAGCCGGGCCTGCCGGTCTTACCGCGGCCATTTACGGAAGAAGGGCCGGTTTGAGCACCTTGGTGATAGAGAAGGGCGTCTTTGGAGGCGCTATCTGCGTGACCGACGAGATCGAGAATTGGCCTGGCGTTAAGCACGCTACCGGTCCCGAGCTCGGAGATATGTTCAGAGATCACGCCGAGTCCCTGAAGACAGAGTTCATGGAGGCCGAGGTCAAGTCCATCAAGGAGAACGGAGATTCCAAGATAGTCGTGACCGACAAGGGCGAGATAGAGGCCAAAGCCCTCATCGTCGCTACCGGAGCCAGCTTCCGGAAGCTCGGTTGCCCCGGAGAGGCCGAGTTCACCGGCAAGGGCGTTAGTTACTGTGCTACCTGCGACGGGGCCTTTTTCGAGGATCTCGAGATAGCGGTCATCGGTGGAGGGAACACAGCCGTCGAGGAGGCCTGCTACCTCACTCAGTTTGCTTCCAAGGTCTATATCGTACATAGAAGGGACAAGTTCCGTGCCGATCAGGTGGCGGTGGATCGCGCCCTGGCCAATCCCAAGATCCAGCCTGTCTGGGATTCCGTGGTCGAGGAGATCGCCGGGGACGGTATGGTCGAGAAGGTCGTTCTCAAGAACGTCAAGACCGAAGAGATCTCCGAGATCCCCGTGTCCGGCGTGTTCATGTTCGTCGGCAACACGCCCAACGCCGAGTTGGTCAAGGATATCCTGGAGACCGAGAAGGGCGGATGGGTCAAGACCGACGAGAAGATGGCCTCATCGATGAAGGGACTCTTCGTCGCCGGCGACCTTAGGAGCAAATCCCTCCGCCAGGTGGTCACTGCCGCTAGCGACGGAGCTATCGCGGCCATGTCCTCCTATGAATATATTGCGGAGCACTTCTAGAGGATTTATACTTATAGGCGGTGGGGCGGGGTGGCTGTCACCCCGCCCTTTCCTTTAGGTAGAATGTCCCTTCAACGGAGGAGGATGATCGATGATCGTCACTGTGACTCTAAACCCAGCGGTCGATGAAGGCTACGTAGTCAGGGATTTCAATCCAGGAGGTTGGTTTCGGGCGGCATCGTCCGATAGATCTCCGGGGGGAAAGGGGATCAACGTCTCCCTGCTCCTGAATCAGCTGGGTCATGAATCGGCCGCTATGGGGTTTCTGGCGGGGTTCAACGGGGATTACATCAGAGACGTCTTGAGGCGTCTTCGCATAACCACCAACTTCGTACATGTTACCGGAGAGACCAGGACTAACGTCTACGTGGTGGACGAAACCGGCCGGGTCGAGACGGGGATATCCGAGTCTGGACCGGAGATCCCCGAGGATGCCCTTACCCGCTTTCTCTCCAACTACAGACGAATGTTGAACAGAGCTTCGGTAGTGGTGATAGGAGGATCCATCCCTCCTGGAGTTCCGCAGGATATCTACAGGGATCTGGTATCCATGGCCAAGGACGTGGGGGTGGAAACCTTTGTCGACGCAGCCGGGCCAGCTTTTATGGCTGGTATCGAGGCGGGACCGTCCTTCGCCAAGATCGACCATAGGTTCATGTCTCAGCTTTCGGGGACTCCGCTTTCGACCCTGGATAACCTGATTCACGCTGTCTCCGACCTCCACGATCTGGGGGTAAACTGGGCGGTCTCCTCGTATCACGTCTACGGGGACGTGTTCTTCACCCCGGACGGTATCTATCTGGCAAAACTAGGAGATAGGACCGACGTGGTCTCGATGTTCGGGGCCAGCGATGCCCTGGTGGCTGGAATGGTAGTCGGTTACAGAGAAGGTATGTCTCCTGAGGAGGCCATCCGATTCAGCATGGCCTGTGCCATGGAGGAAGCTACTCATATGGCCAAGGGAATCAGCGGTAGGGACGCCGTCGAACGTTATATGTCGACGGTGGAGATAGAAAAACTTCGTTGACCGTCGAATTTTGGTTCAAGCCGGAGACGTGGAGCATCCGAAACTATTGATAGGAGGTGGGTGCTTATGGAACAGAAGAATCAGAACGCTCAGTTGGCCTATCAGGTCACGAGGATCAGAACTGCCTCTAGAGAACAGCTGTTGCTGATAACCTACGATATAGCCATTCGATTTTGTATAGCTGCCGAGTCCGCCATAGCGAAGGGGGATACCGAGGAAAGCCACGAGAACCTCCTGAGAGCCCAGAACGCCGTTAGAGAGTTGATGGTGTCTCTCAACGTACAGGTCGGTGGTTCCGTTGCGGAGAACTTGATGGGGCTCTACGATTTCATGCATCGTAGCCTCGTGGAGGCCAACGTGGAGAAATCGGAGGAAAAGGTGGTTATGGTCAGGTCCATGCTGGAAGAGCTGCGAGACACCTGGCAGGAGGCTTTGGAGAAGATCAAGAAAGAGGCTATCTCCAACAAGCAGGAGGAGCCCGTCCCGTCCGGGGGAGGAGTCAGTTTTGCCGGTTAAGCTGGAAGATCTGGTAGCCGGATTGCTGAGACAGGAGCTCGATCTTTATCGGCTGCTCAGGTCGAGAATAGACGCAGAGCTGGAAGCCATCGACTGTGACGATATGGATCTCCTTATGTCCATCCTTCAGGAAAAACAGTCCATAATATCCAGACAGGAGCTTCTTATGGAGCGTTGGGGAGATGTCTCTTCCGAACTCGGGATATCGGAGGGCCGAGACGAACCGGTTTTCTGGAAGGCCCTTGCCTCTGCGGTGGGAGAAAGAGGTTACGAGGGCCTTATATCCAGGGTGAGGGAGATTCAGGATCTAGTCTCTGCCTCCATAGATTTCGAGAACGTCGCACAGGAGAAGATGGCCGGAAAATTGGGCGAACTCAGAAGCCGAATGTCCCGTGTCGCCAACGGTAAAAAGGCGGTACGAGGCTATATGGGAAGCATCTGAAGGCTATCGTTATGAAGATGGATGCTCTTAAAAAAATGGCTGAGAAAGCCATTTTTTTATTATCCTTGGTTTTCTGTCTCTTCCTGTCTCCTACGGTAGGGATGGCCGGTTCCTACGAAAGGGAGATAGCCTTAGGCAAAAAAGTGGCCTCTCAGGTGGAGGAACAGTGGCCGGTCGTATCCGATCCGGTCAAGGTCGCTAGGGTAAGAGCGGTGTTCGAGAGGTTACTTCCCTTAGTCGAGAGGAAGCTCCCCTACAGGGTGGACCTCCTGGATGCGGATTTTCCCAACGCCTTCTGTATCCCCGGGGGAGGAATATACGTTACCTCCGGTATGTTGAATTTTGTCAGGAGTGACGGCGAATTGGCCGCTATTTTGGCCCACGAGTTGACCCACGCCGATAAAAATCACGTCATGATCCAGGCGGAGAGATCCCAGAAGCTATCTCTGGCTACCTTGGCTATCTTGATCGCCAGCGAGGGGCAGGCCGCCGCTGCCATGATGGCCGGAGTGGCTCAGATCGCCATAACCAATGGATACAGCCGGGACCTCGAGAGGGAGGCGGATCTCGGATCTGTCGATAAGATTCACCGGGCCGGTTATCCGCCCGCCGCCGCCCTTACCGTTATGGAGGGCTTGGCAGCGGAACAGCTGAAGAGGCCTTACGTCGACCCCGGTGTTTTCATGGATCATCCTAGACTATCCGATAGAATCGACTATATCACGAGGTTCATAGAGGACAGCGGCTGGGAGCTCAGCCGTAAAACCGCTTTGAATCTTTTAGTTACAGAAGTGAGGGAATCGAACCATAGGTTGGATCTGACCGTCGACGGGTTGCCCGTCTGGTCATCGCCCTCCGAGAATCGGGAGTACTTGACCGAGGTGGCTTCTGCTATATCCGACAGCCTGGAGCTTGAGACATCGCCACACGACATACAGATAGTAGAGACCCTCGAGGGACGGAAATCTCTTATCATAAGCGGACATGTGATAGCTTCCGACCCCCTTCCGAAAGGAACATCCTCTCTGTCCGAGCTCAGAAAGGGCATATTGAAAGCTCTCTCCGCGGCTAAGGACAAGAACCCCACAGCAGACTATCTTTCCTGACAAAGAGCCCGACGCGCTGCATCAGAACAGCCCGTCGGGTATAATGGTCGTGCCTCCTTGGAGGATTTTTATAAGAACAGGAGGACTTCCATGTACCTTTCTCTGTACCGTCGCTATAGACCTCAGACTTTTCAGGACGTAACCGGTCAGAATACCGCCGTGGAGGTGGTGCGCCGCGCCGTCTCCAGGGATAACGTGGGACACGCCTATCTCTTTTCCGGACCTAGAGGTTGCGGAAAGACCACTGTGGCCAGGCTTTTCGCCAAGGCCGTCAACTGTAGCGACCGAGGCGAGGGCGGAGAACCCTGCAACGTCTGCGATTCCTGTCGCAGTATATCGGATGGAAACTCTCTCGACGTCGTAGAGATAGACGGAGCCTCCAACAACAGGGTGGACGAGATAAGGGATCTCAAGACCCACGTGGGACTGGCGTCTTTTTCCTCTCCCTACAAGGTCTACATAGTGGACGAGGTCCACATGCTTTCCATAGGGGCCTTCAACGCCTTGTTGAAGACACTGGAGGAGCCCCCCGAGTCGGTGCTCTTCATCCTGGCTACCACGGAGCCCTTCAAGGTCCCGGTTACTATTCGTTCCAGATGTCAGCACATACCCTTTCATTCCATCGGTCTGGAGGATATGGTCTCCAGACTGCGTTATGTCACCGAATTGGAAAAGGTGAAATGCGACGACGACTCTCTGTGGGAGATCGCTCGTCAGGCCGACGGTGGTCTGAGGGACGGGCTTTCGCTGTTGGAACAGGCTATGGCCGTCCAGGACGATGGGGTGGATTTGTCCGTGGTTGAACGGCTGGTGGGAGGAGGAAGTCACGGAGAGCTGTGTAGATGGCTTGACGGTTTTCATGAAAAAGGTGAACTGGGCTCCCTCAAGGACCTCGAGGGGATGTTTCTCCGAGGTGCATCTGTGGAGAGGGTGCTCGACGGCCTTTACGTCATATTCAGGAACCTCTGGATAGCCTCTCGATGGGGAGAGAAGGGAATAGACTCTTTGGGACTATCTCCCTGGGAGAGTCGTTTCCTGACTCGAACCGTCGGAAGATGGAACGAACCGTTTCTCAGGGATATGATGGAACTGACGTCGTCCCTTATGCCTCAGGGCAGAAGGGGACTGAGACAGGACGTGCTGATCGGAATTTTGATGACCCGTATGGTGCCTTCGGAAACGCCGTCCTCCGTTGATCTACCTGCCTTAGAACCGTCTAAGGAGGAGCCGGTAAAAAATTCTAAGTTGGCCTCGGCGAAACCGGCGTCCTTATCCGTTCCAGTGTCCGACGAAGAGGAACCGCCGCTGTGGTCTCGCTTCGGGGATATACCCCATATAGTATCCGCCCTGGCTTTCTGTGCCATCTCTAGGTCCGACGACGAGATGGAGGTCGTGGTACCTCCGGAAAGAGTCTTCTGTTTCGAGCTTCTCTCCGGAGACAGAAACGCCTATGTAATGCAGTCCGTACTGAACGAGGACGGATGGGAGGGGCGAGTCGTCTTTCGTTGTGGAGACCGAGAGAGGGTCTACGAGCCCTTATCGGTTCCTTCGCCGCAGGAACTTCCCCTGGATGTAGATAGAGAGGATCAAAGTGAGACTGTTAAAGAGATAAAATCGGCGGATGTCTCCAAGGCAGGGAATGTAGAGGTCCCCGACGGGGACGACGGTTTATTGAGAGCCCTTCAGGTGGTCCGGTCTCAGACCTCTGGGGAGGTCCTCTACCTCCGCAAAGACGAGGAGATTGAGAAGGAGGATGAGATAGACGGTGACTAAGGAAAAGAAATTCGTCCACCTTCACGTCCATACGGAATACAGCCTCCTTGACGGTGCCATCCGGTGCAAGGAGCTTGCCAGAAGGGTCAGAGAATGGGATATGCCCGCCGTAGCCATAACGGATCACGGCGTGATGTACGGTGTTGTGGAGTTCTACCAGGCCTGCAAGGACGAGGGAGTCAAGCCGATCATAGGGTGCGAGATATACGTTGCCCCAGAGGGAATAGAGGAGAAGAGAAAGGAAAATCCGATAAACCACCTTCTGCTCCTGGCGGAGAACGACGTCGGATACCACAACCTGGTAAAGCTGGTCTCCATCGCCAACACCGACGGTTTCTACTACAAACCCAGGGTGGATCACGACCTTCTGTCCCGTCACAGCGAGGGGATCATAGCTTGTTCCGCCTGTCTCGCCGGAGAGATCCCCCAGCTTCTCATAGCAGGAGAGGACGATAAGGCCCTGGATAGGGCGAATCTCTACAGGGATATATTCGGCGAGGACAACTTCTTTCTCGAGATACAGTACAACCATATTCCCCAGCAGGCGGTGGTCAACAAGGGGCTGATAGAGATGTCCCGTAAGCACGGCTTTCCCCTGGTGGCCACCACCGACTCGCACTATATGAACGAGGAGGACTACGACTGGCACGAGATTCTGCTGTGTGTGGGGACCAACTCTACCCTGGACGATCCTAAGAGGATGTCCTTCGAGACCAACGACTTCTACCTTCGTTCCGCCGAGGAGATGTGGCAGATCTTCGGGGACGATGTGCCGGAGGCTCTGGAAAACACCTTAAAAATAGCGGAGAGATGCGACGTCTCCTTCGACCTGGGTACGAGGGAGTATAAGCTTCCCCAGTTCGATATCCCCGAGGGTGAGACCTTGGAGAGTTTTCTGGAGAAAAGCGCCTTCGATGGACTCAAGGAGAGGCTGAAGGGCGAGCCCTTGACGGATGAGTACAGACGGAGACTCGAGTACGAGTTATCGGTTATCAACCAGATGGGATTCCCAGGTTATTTCCTGATTATAGCCGACGTCATACAGGCCTGTAAGGAGAGGGGCATCCCCATAGGTCCCGGAAGAGGTTCCGCCGCAGGGTCTCTGGTGGCATACGCCATGAAGATAACCGAGCTGGACCCCATAAAATACGGCCTGATATTCGAGAGATTCCTCAACCCCGAGAGGGTGACCATGCCCGATATAGATACGGACGTCTCCGACAAGGGGCGGGAGGATCTTCTAAAGTACGTCGTGGAGAAGTACGGGGTGGAAAACGTCTCCCAGATAATAACCTTCGGGAGGATGAAGACCAAGGCGGCCATAAAGGACGTGGGAAGGGCAATGGGGATTCCCTACGCCGAGGTGGATAGGGTCGCCAAACTCGTCCCCGACGGGGTGAAGTCCATCGCCGACGCCATCTCCTTGACCCCGGATCTCAAGGAGATCCGCGACAAGGACCCTAAGATGAAGACTTTGCTGGAGAGTGCCGCCAAGATAGAGGGTTTGGCCAGGCACTGTTCCCAGCACGCAGCCGGAGTGGTGATAACCCCCATGCCCCTGACCGACCTGGTTCCGGTCCGTAGGATAGGCGAGAATCAGGTGGTGACGCAGTTCTCTATGGAGCCTGTAGAGAGGCTGGGGTTGGTCAAGATGGACTTTCTGGGTCTTCAGACTCTCTCCATATTGGAGGAAGCGTTGGAAAATATAAAGACCAACGGTAAGGAACCTCCGAACCTGAACGAACTGCCCATGGACGACCAGCCCACCTTCAAGATGCTCCAGGCGGGAGATACTCTGGGAGTGTTCCAGTTGGAGTCGGCCGGCATGAGACGGTTGCTCAAGAAGATGCTCCCCGACAGCTTCGAGGACGTCATAGCGGTGCTGGCTCTCTATCGCCCCGGTCCTCTGGAGAGCGGTATGTTGGACCAGTACGTGGAGTGCAAGCACGGCAGGGCCAGGGCTCATTATCTTCATCCCATGCTGGAGGACGTGCTGAAAGAGACCCATGGCGTTATTCTCTATCAGGAACAGGTTATGAAATGCGCATCCACCCTCGCTGGTTACACCCTGGGAGGAGCGGATCTCCTTCGCAGAGCCATGGGGAAAAAAAAGGTCGAGGTCATGAACGAGCAGAGGGCCATCTTCCTCTCCGGAGCGGAGAAACAGGGAGTGGACAAGGCCAAGGCAGACGAGATCTTCGACATAATACAGAAGTTCGCCGGATACGGTTTCAATAAATCCCATAGCGCTGCCTATGCTCTCATCAGCTATCAGACGGCCTATCTCAAAGCCCATTACGACAGGGAGTTTATGGCAGCCTATCTGACCAGCCAGATAGGGGCGAAGAAGGACGTCATGGCAGCCTACGTCAGGGAGGTCAGAAAATCTGGCATTCCAGTGTTGCCCCCGGACGTAAACCATTCCCGTTCGGCCTTCACAGCGGTGGAGAACGTCATCCGTTTCGGTCTCGAGGCCGTGGGCAAGGTGGGAGCGGGTGCGGTGGAGGCCATCATAAAGGCCAGGGAAGAGGGAGGTCTTTTCAAGGACCTCTGGGATTTTCTGGATCGAGTTGACGTTCACTGTCTCAACAAGGGGGTCATGGAAAACCTCATAAAGGCCGGGGCGTTCGACAGCATATCTCCAAATCGCAGACAGCTCATGGAATCCTTCCCGGCCATGATGGACTACGCTCTGAAACGGGGTTGCGACGGAGATCAATGTTCGCTTTTCGGGGAACAGGAGGCGGCCGTTCACCCCGATATGGTCGAGGTCGATGACTACGATATACAGGAAAAACTGGAGATGGAGAAGTCCGCCATAGGCATGTATATATCGGGGCATCCCTTCGAGAGACACGAGGAGAGGGCCTCCAGGTACGTCAACTGTACCATCTCCGATCTGGAGCTCTGGAGAAGCGAGAAGGTGTCTCCCTGCTTCGCCGGCATGTTGGTGGGATCGGTGGAAAAATATACCAAAAGAGGGGACCCTATGGGGATACTTCGTTTCGAGGATTGTTCCGGAGAGATAGAGGCAGTGTGTTTCCCCAAACCCAGGGAAGGAAGGCCCTGGTTGGATATCAAGCCCTCTTTGATCCCGGGAGATCCCTATCTGGTCAGAGGTTCCGTGCAGGATCGGGGCGGGGTCAACGTCCTCGTGAACGAGGTAGTTCCCCTGAAGGGAGATCTTGCAGGCGTCAGGCGATACGCCGAGATATCCCTCCGGGAGGAGGCCTTCAGAGACTCCTTTTTCAGGGAGTTTCTGCGTATATTGAAGGGGCACCCAGGCGATAGTTCGGTCTTGTTGAAGTTGGAGGGCGATCACGAAAGAGCGTGCGTGGTCCTGGACGATATCAGAATATCCCCTAGCTCGGATCTCCGCAAAAAACTGGAGAGTTTGATTTCCTCCGATCTAGTCGCTTTGAGGATATAGAGTCTTTTTTTTCGGAGGTGAAATGTAGTATGCAGAGAAAGGTCAAGATAATATGCACATTGGGCCCTTCCAGCTCCGACAGAGAGATACTGGCGGAGATGATAAAGGGAGGAATGACCGTGGCTCGCCTGAACTTCAGCCATGGAACCCACGAAGGACATCTCGATACTTTGAGGTTGGTCCGCGGTCTCTCCGACGTGTACGGAGGCCCGGTGCCGGTCATGCTTGACACCAAGGGACCGGAGATAAGGACCGGGCTTCTGAAAGACGGCAACACCGATCTCGTTCAGGGCTCCGGATTTTCCCTGAGGCTTAAAGACGATTCTCCCGGGGACTCTTCCGGCGTGTGGGTCACCTATCCTCTCTTGGGAGACGAGGTCTCGGTGGGGCAGGACATCTTCATAGACGACGGTACCATTCACCTCAGGATAGATTCCATCTCGAAGGAGTCTGTCGACTGTACCGTAGTGGTAGGAGGATCTCTCGGCAACAGAAAGGGCGTCAACGTGCCCGGAGCGAATTTCTCCTTCTCCGCCATGTCCGAAAAGGACAGGGAGGATATACTATGGGGCGTCGAAAACGACGTCGATTTCGTGGCTGTCTCTTTCGTGAGGGACAGACAGGACGTTCTGGCTGTGAGAAAGGTAATAGAGGATGCCGGTGGAAACATAAAGATAATCGCCAAGATCGAGACCCGCCAGGCGGTGGCGAACATAGATGAGATAGCCGAGGTCGTCGACGGGATGATGATAGCCAGGGGAGATCTGGGTGTCGAGATCCCGACCGAGGAGGTTCCGCTGGTCCAGAAGAGATTGATAGATATATGCAGAGGCCAGGGGAAACCGGTCATAGTGGCCACTCAGATGCTGGACTCTATGATCAGAAATCCAAGGCCTACCAGAGCGGAGGCCAGCGACGTGGCAAACGCGGTTCTAGACGGCGCCGACGTCCTGATGTTGTCGGGAGAGACCGCGGCGGGGAAATATCCTGTAAGGTCCGTGGAGACCATGTCCAGGATAATCTCCAAGGCGGAGGAACAGCTCGAGAGATGGCAGCGTCCTTTCGAGGTCCCCTCCGTTCCCAACAGCGTTCCGGACGCGGTCAGTATGGCCGCGGTGGAGATAGCTAAAAAGACCGGTGCCAAGGCCGTGCTTTCCCTTACCAGAAGCGGCGTTACAGCCAGGATGGTCAGCAAATATCGTCCGGGTTGCCCTGTTATTGCCACCACTCCCTCGGTCAAAACGCAAAAAGAGCTCTCGCTCAGTTGGGGAGTCGTTCCCCTTTTCAAGAGCACCGACGGTTCTGAGGACGAGGCGATAGAGGGAGCCGTAGCCGCCGCCATGGGGCGAGGGTTTCTATCCGAAGGGGATATGGTCGTTATAACAGCTGGTATGCCCTTGGATGTGCCGGGGACTACGAATATGGTGAGGGTTCATACCATAGGGCGAATCGTCCTCAGAGGCCTTCCTGTGATTCCCAAGGTCCTGGCCGGACGGGTGTTTCGGGCTTCTTCCGCCGAGGAAGCTCGTTCCATGCAGGACGGGGATATATTGGTGACCTCCTTTACCGATGGCTCCTATATGTCTGCTTTAAAACGAGCCGGTGCTTTGATCACGGAGGAGGGAGGGCTTACGTCTCCCTCGGCTATAATGGCCCTTGAACTCGGACTGCCCTGTATAGTCAACGCATCCCGTTGCATGGATTCCCTTAAGACCGGAAACATCGTGACGGTAGACAGCGGGAAGGGGCTGGTCTACGAGGGGACGGTAAACGTTGGGGCATAGGTCGCGTTTTTCCCCGTTCTCTCCGTGGGAGACCTTCGTCGATAGCTTCGAATCGGTCCGATGGGGGGCTGTCGCCGTTCCCATATTAAAGACGAAAAGGGGCCCAAGGGTTATCTCCATACTGAGACCGGATTCGATGAGGTATCACGGAGGGCAGATAGCCTTTCCCGGAGGAGCCAGGGAGGAGGGGGACCTCACCCCATGGGAAACGGCCTGTAGAGAGACCTGCGAGGAGATCGGCCTGGACGGGAAATATCTTAAATTTCTCGGAGCCGCACCGATAGAGGACGTCTTGGTCAGCGGTTTCAAGGTCATACCTATAGTTGTAGAGGTCGATGTAGCCGTGAGGGAGTCGGATTTCGTCCTCAACGAGGACGAGGTCGAGAGGGTAATTCTCCTGGATCCCGATACTATCTCCGGTTCTCCGGAGATAAGGAGAGGTCTTTATATGGGGGTCGAATACTCTTATCCCATATATCCTCTTTGCGAAAAAATGTCCCTTTGGGGGGCTTCAGCCAGGATGTTCCGGAATGTGGATCGCCTGGGGTTCTTTCGGCGTTTTCGGTCTTGTGAACGGTCGTTTTTCCAAGCCTCTTGAATCTAGCGGCCAGGTCGAGAAGGGGATGCATCATGACGGAAATCTTTAAGCTTATAAGATGGCAGGATGTAGTCGATATATTGGTCATATATTACGTCGTCTATCGCCTTCTTTCGCTGCTTTACGGGACGAGAGCGATGCAGCTGGTCAAGGGACTTCTGGTTATCGGTATGCTCGCGGCATCCTCCAGACTCCTCAACCTGGGGACCATCTCGTGGTTTATGGGGCAGATCCTGAGCATAACGGTAATAGCCGTTCCCATAGTCTTTCAGCCCGAGCTTCGAAAAGTCCTGGAGGAGCTTGGCAGGGGAAACATATGGAAGAGACATAAGGCGCAGAAAAGAGCGGAGACGATCGCCGGGGAAATATCGAAAGCCCTAATTTACATGAAAGGTCAAAGGATAGGCGCTTTGCTGGTACTGCAGAGGGGAACGGGGTTGAAGGATTTTTGGCGTACCGCCGTAGAGTTGAACGCGGACATAACCCAAGAGCTCTTGATATCCATCTTTTGGGTCAATAACCCTCTTCATGACGGTGCGGTTATCCTGGATCAATCCAAGATAATAGCGGCTGGCTGTTATCTGCCCTTGACGGAGGATAGCGATCTCTCCAGGTGGATAGGGACGAGGCATCGGGCCGGTCTCGGGGTGACCGAGGTCTCGGATGCCATTTCTCTGATAGTCTCTGAGGAGCGAGGAGAGGTCTCTCTCGCCATTAACGGGCATTTATCCAGAAACCTAAAGGATGATCAAGTGCATAAGCTTTTGGTTCATTATTTTTCCGGTGAGGATACGGAACAACAATCCTTCCTCGATACTCTCAGGGATGAGATAAAATCTCTAGGATCGTGAGGGTAGAGCGATGCCTTTTTTTAAGAACGTGGATGACTTTTTCGGGTCCAGATTTTTTCTCCGAATAGTGTCTCTCTTCATAGCCTTGGTATTGTGGTTCTACGTAAACGGAGACATCGGTGGCAACATGGAGAAGGAGATGTCCTGTGACGTCCAGTTTCTCAACCTTTCCTCGGAGCTGACCTTGACCTCCGATCTCCGCAAAGTGGATATAGGTGTGGAGGGGAAAAGAGACGTAGTCGCCGATTTAAACCCGATGGACATACTATGCGAGGTAGACGTAAGGGGACTTGCCCCGGGCAAGTACCGGCTGCCGGTTAAGGTGATACTGCCAGCAGGGGTGAAACTGGGGTTCGTTCGACCTCCTAACATGGAGGTGTCTCTGCTCAGGTATGCGGAAAAAGTTCTGCCCATACACGTTTCCGTGGAGGGAGGTCTTCCCGTAGGGCTCTTGATGGACGCAGTGGACCTATCCCCGACGGAGGTAACCGTCAGAGGTCCGGAGGAGGATTTGGCATCGGTTAAAGAGGTCCAGGTCCAGCCTACCGTAGATGAACTTCAAAAAGGAGAAAAGCTGACCTTGCCGATTAAGCTGATACAATTGGAGGGTGCCGGCGATTCCTTGACGGTTTACCCGCCCGAGGCGGATCTGACTGCGATACTTCGTAAGGGGCTTCCGAGAAAGGCCCTGCCGGTAGAGGTTTCCGTGAGCGGTTCCCCGGCGGAGGGCTTCGAGGTAAAAACCCTTGTAGTGACTCCATCGATGATGGAGATAGAGGGACCGAAAGAGGCTATTAAGGTAATAGACAAGGTGGAGACTGAGACTATCGATCTTACCGGATTCGATAAAGACAGATCGATGATAGTCCCCTTGAGGCCGGTTGAGAACGAAGAGGTCAGCTTTCTGGGTGATTCCTCGGTTTCCGTGAAGGTAATGCTTAAGCCTAAAACGGAAAGCAGATTGTTCTCCGGTGTCCCCGTAGTTACTAAAGGGAGAAGCGTGTATCCCGGGTGGGAGGTATTTCCTCAGACCGTAGACGTCAGGGTGGATGGCTCTGTCAAGGTGATGAAATCCTTGGAGGATTCGAAAATCCCCTTTTTCGTATATGTGGACGTAACCAACATAGTATCGAGACAGCTTCGAGTTCCCGTAACGATCGAGATGAGAGAAAAGGGACTTAAGGTCGTATCGGTGGCTCCTGAAAGAGTGACCGTTAAGGCTAAAATAGATTGATGTCATATAGGATAAACGAGGGAGGAGCGCTTATGAGCGACGTGGCTACTAAGAGGAGGCGATGTTTCTTCGGTACCGATGGGGTCAGAGATGTGGCCAACAGGGGGTCCATGACACCTGAGATGGCTCTTCGCCTGGGCAGAGCGTACGTTCTTTTCTTGACCGAAAGGGGATTTCCCAGGCCCAGGATAGTCGTGGGGAGGGATACTCGCCGTTCCGGACCGATGTTGGAGGCCGCCTTGGCGGCCGGTATGACGTCCGCCGGAGCGGATGTCGTATGTGTGGGAGTCACTCCTACGCCTTCCGTCGGTTTTGGAGTGAGGCTTTTTTCGGCCCAGGGAGGGGCCGTGATAAGCGCTTCCCATAACCCTGCGGAGTATAACGGCATAAAATTCCTGGATGGAGCGGGGTGTAAGCTGTCCGACGATGACGAACTTTCGATAGAGGACTATCTCGGAGACAACCTGATAGATGAATGGCGTCCCTCCGGTGCTTCCGTAGGCTCTATAGAAAGTAGAGAGTGCGACTTCAACAGACAGTACGAGGATCACGTTCTAGACCTGGTCGGCCACGTCGGTCTCGATAGGGCTTCGATTCTTTTCGATTGTGCCAACGGAGCTCTCTCCCCGATCGTGTCGGACATGATCGGCAGGATGGGGATGGTCAACTCTTCCGCCATAGGCAATCTTCCGGACGGGCTGAACATTAACGAAAAATGCGGTGTCATGGCGATAGAGGGTCTATGCAGGGAAGTCGTAGGGAGAGGCATGTCGCTGGGGATAGCCTACGACGGCGATGCAGACAGGGTCCTTCTTTCCGACGGGAAGGGGCGAGTCCTGGATGGGGATATCATGCTCTGGATCATAGGCAGATGGCTTCACTCTAGGAAGGAGCTGGGCTCCGGGGTGGTGGCCACAGTCATGGGCAATATGGCCCTGGATCGTCATCTAAAGGACGACGGTATCGATGTGTATCGTTGTCCCGTGGGAGACCGTTATGTCTTTCAGACCATGGTGGAAAGGGACGCCAGGCTCGGAGGAGAACAATCGGGACACGTAATAGTATTCCCCTATACCAAGACGGGCGATGGATTATGTACGGGGTTTCTCTTCCTGAGGGCATGTACCGAGCTAAAGGAGGATATCGATACATTGGTGGATCGCTTCGGTCGATTTCCCCAGAAACTTACCAACATCACCGTCAAGGATAAAAATCGCATTATGAACGACGGAGATATAGCCTCCGCGGTGGAGTCCGCGTCGAGAGATCTAGGTGACATCGGCAGGGTTTTCCTCAGGCCGTCCGGTACGGAGCCTTTCGTCAGGCTCCTAGTTGAATGTCAGGATCCAAATCTGATGGAGGAGGTCTCCTCCGATCTGCAGAGACGAATATTGGAGATGATAGGATGACCCATTTGGAGTGCATCTTCCCGGTGGCGGGGTTGGGTACGAGATTTCTGCCTGCCACTAAGGAGATTCCCAAGGAAATGGTCCCTCTTTTGGACCGCCCCGTCATCCATTATGGAGTAGACGAGGCCCGTAATTCGGGGTGTCCTAAGATGATAATGGTTACCGGGCGCTCAAAGGGCTGTCTGGAGGACTATTTCGATCGTTCCTGGGAGCTGGAGAGAATCCTTGAATCCAGGGGGAAAAAACGCCTTCTGGATGCCGTAAGGGAGACCTCCTCCATGGGGGATATCCTCTCGGTGAGACAGAACGCCCCGCTTGGGCTCGGCCACGCCGTGCTTTGCGGAGAGCCACTGTGTAACGGCGAATTTTTTTCCGTGATACTTCCAGACGATGTGATGGAGGGAGAACCTCCTGTGCTTCGTCAGCTGATAGACGTCCACGATGCTCTGGGAGGGTCTGTTCTGGCCTTGGAGGAGGTGTCGGATGCTGACGTGTCCAGATATGGCATGGTAGCCGTCGAGCCCTCTGAGACCGATGGAGTATTCCGCATTATAGATATGATAGAAAAACCCTCTCCTGCCGATGCCCCCAGCAGGTTGGCGGTGATGGGGAGATACGTTCTGTCCAGAAGGATTTTCGATCTCCTTAAGTCTCAGCCCAAGGGAGCTGGCGGAGAGTATCAATTGACCGATGGCATAAGAACCTTGATAGGCGAGGAGCCGGTCTGGGGCGTGGTGTATAAGGGAGAACGATACGACTGTGGCACCCTGGAGGGATGGCTGGATGCTACTGTCAGGATGGCCTGTAGGCGAAAGGATCTAGCCGGAGTGGTCGAAAGGGCGATGTCTTCAGCCGGTAAATAGAACGACGTCTGCACGGAAAGGGGGTGATATCTGAAACCACGACTGCGCCCCATAAAAGCGCCTGAACTAGGGAGACCTAGTTGACGAGGACGGAGGTTATCGATCTATCGGCGGATGCCTCCGGGGAGTCGGGAAAACTCCCTGAATCGGGAACACAAAACCGCTGGGCGACCGGCGGGACAAAAGTTCCCGTATTTCCCGATCGTGGAAGGACGTGTGTTCTTTATATGTGCGGAATAGTAGGGTATATAGGTCACCGGGATGTCTCCCAGGTTGTCTTGGACGGGTTGTCCCGTCTCGAGTACAGGGGATACGATTCTGCCGGCATGGCCGTCGTGGGAGAAAAGGGAGTCCAGATAGTCAGAGAGGTCGGCAAGGTTGCCGATCTTGCCAGACACATGGGAGAATCTCCTCTGGAGGGGACCATCGGACTGGGACACACCAGGTGGGCCACTCATGGAGGTGTCTCGGTGGAAAACGCCCATCCCCACAGAGATCAAGATGGATCGGTGGTATTGGTCCACAACGGTATAGCCGAGAACTACCTGGAGATAAGAGATGAACTGGCGAAAGAGGGGGTCTCTTTTTATTCCGACACGGATACGGAGGTCATAGCTCAGCTTTTGGCCAGGATCTACGACGGAGATCCCAAAAAAGCCCTGGTCGAGCTGTATCGACGTATAGAGGGAGCTTTTGCCCTGGCGGTTATATTTGCCGACGATATGGAGCATCTCTACTGCGTCAGAAAAGGATCTCCCCTTATAGTCGCTTTCGGCGATGGAGAGAACATCTGTGCTTCCGATGTACCGGCGGTTCTCCCCTATACGAGAAACATCGCATACCTGGGCGAGGGCGAGATGGCCTGTCTTTCCAGAGACGACGTGTCTTTTTGGGATTTCGACGGTAAATCCATAGAGAAGGACGCTGTGGAGATAGATTGGGATATCTCTATGGTGGACAAGGGGGGGTACCCCCATTTCATGCTCAAGGAGATAAACGAGCAGGGAGCCGTCCTGAGACGGTCCATGTTGGACAGAATTTTCCATGATGAGGTCGATCTATCCAGAGAGCTTTCCTGGACCTCCGAATCGGCAAAGAGGATAAAGAGGCTGCATCTGGTCGCCTGTGGAACCTCATATTACGCCGCGTTGGTGGCGGAGAGGCTTATAGAGAGGTTTTCCGATCTGGATATAAGGGTGGATATAGCGTCGGAATATCGCTATAGAGACATTCCTATAGGAGAGGATACCCTGGCGGTGTTCGTCACCCAGTCTGGAGAGACCTTGGATACCTTAGCGGCGGAGCGGTTCGCCAAGGAAAAAGGCGCTCGATGCGTGGCGATAACCAATAACGGGCTTTCTACCGTAGCCAGAGAGGTTGACGACGTATTATCGCTCAAGGCTGGTCCCGAGATAGGAGTCGCTGCGACCAAGACTTTCATGGGACAGATGGCGGTGCTCTATCTCATGGGTCTCTATCTTCTGAAGCTCAGGAAAGAGCTTCCTCTCGGTGACGAGATGAGGCTTGTGAGGGAGATGGAGGTCCTTCCGTACAAGGCGGAATCCCTGATAGGCAGGGCCGACGAGATAAAGGCTACAGCGTCAAAATATTGTGAAGCCAGAGACTTCTTGTTTCTGGGGAGGGGCTTTTCTTTTCCGATAGCCATGGAGGGAGCCCTTAAGTTAAAGGAGATTTCCTATATTCATGCCGAGGCCTACGCGGCTGGAGAGATGAAACACGGTCCTATAGCTCTTCTGGACAGGGCCGTTCCTGTGGTGGTGGTCATGCCCGACGATAACCTTTTCGAGAAGACCGTCTCCAACGTTCAGGAGACAAAAGCCAGGAATTCTCCGGTTATAGCGGTTGCGACCGAGGGAAGGAAGTCCATCTCGGGACAGGCCGAGGACGTCATGTGGATTCCTAAAACTGAGGCGGAGCTGAATCCTTTTTTGACCGTCATACCTCTTCAGATGTTCGCCTACTATGTGGCCCTGGCCAAAGGCAAGGAGATAGACCAGCCTAGAAATCTCGCCAAAAGCGTGACGGTCGAATAAAAACGAGAGGGATCGAGATTCGTCTCGATCCCTCTCCCTCTCGTCTAAAGCCGTAGGTCATCCGTGAGGTGGTTCCGTTGGGACCATCTCACGGATGAATTGAATTTCAAGAGATGCCTTAGTGTCAGTCCTTTAACGGTTCCCTGTCGTCAGGGAAATATATCCTTAGGTGGGTCAATGATTTGAGGGAGTTGTCGTTCCGTCCTATAGACTCCGGCAGGAAGCGCCACGGTCCTCCGTCGATGCGACAGAGGGCCAGAGATCGTCTCCCGTATTTCGCCCAGAGAGAGAGGAACTTTACGTTGTCTTGGTCCTCTACTTGAATCGGTCCCGGTATCAGGTATCCGTCGAACAGGGGAGGGTTGCCGGCCAGAGGAACCCCGTCCAGAGGGGCCAGTATCATCCATTGAGTCATGTGCCACATAGAGGCCATCTCCGGAGAGTCTCCGTGTTTTAAGGGCACTATCTGAAACCCTCCGATCTCTCCATAGGGAGATGTCGAGATATCTATAACTCCCGTATGGTTTGCCCTTAGTCTACTGACCGATTGATAGAGGGTTCCTCCGAACCTGCCGGTTCCTCCCACAGGTCTCACGACCTTCGCTATCGTCCTATAGCCCCGTTCCGACAAGGTCGAGACCCTCCCTCCCGGGTGGTTTTCTATCTCCACGAAAAGAGGAGGGGCAAAGGTCTCCACCCTCAATTTCACAGTTTCTCCCTCTCGGGGCAGGTCGTCGGCTGTTAGAGGGCGTTCCGTTCCCTCAGGGCTTCTGATGGTTACGGTAGTACCGACAGGAGGTGCCCAGGCTCCGAAGATCCCCGTTCCCCCTTTACCCTCCAGGACTATGGCCGTCCCGGGGGTTGCCGCAGGGGCTACTGTCTCGGAGGGAATCAAGCTTATGGTCCTGCCCTTTCCTTTTTCAACGGACAAAAGCATATGTATCGCGTTTACCGCGGACGCACACACATTCCCCGGCTTTCCCCAGGCACTGGCCGTATAGGCCGGATATCTCGAGGAGTTAGGGATCTTCATGACCTTGCCTATAGGTATTTTTCTGTTCTGGAACTCCACGAACGCCTGAGATCCCACCGACATCGGAATTTCCACGTCCCACCTCAGGTCCGCCTCAGCGTTGGGGACAGACGCCTGTAGGGCAGAGAAGAACAGGGTTAAAAACAAAAGATATCTATACATGGACAAACGCCTCCTGATATGGGTTAAATCGGTATGTCTGGGAAAAACCATATGGACCATATATTTCCGGCGAAATGGTATATAGCCGATGGCGCTACGGATCGATGTCTCTCTCGAAGGATCCCCATCACCAAACCGGGGAAAAACGTGGCAAACCTCAGCCAATGAAGCTTGAGAAACAGATGGGCTAGGGCGAAGAGAAGGGCCGTCGCCACTATCGAGATATTGCGGTTAGTTCTTTTAGACAACAGGGTCTGTATCCAGCCCCTGAAGAAGACCTCCTCTACCACTGCGGCCACGGCTCCAGCCGTTAGGAGGACTAGGACGGTGGTCAACGGAAGGGATCTGGGCAGGTCGTTGTCTGGCCACATCATCGCAAAGGGAGTCAACGGGGTCAATGTAACGGCTATCGCAAGAAGGGAGTCCTTCAGACCCCTTATGTCCAGAGTCCAGGATAGGCCATATTCTTCCGTCGGTTCCTTTCGCATGAAACACCATGCGTAGGGACCGTAAAGCATGATCCCGGCGAGAATGAACGGTATCACCGACCTCTCCTTACTCGCAGAAAGATAAGTGCGAATAGGGCCGATGGAACTGCGGGTATCGCAGCAGCCCAGGGTGCGACGACGGAGTAGAGGACGATGGAGACGGACAACAAGAATAACATTGAGGATGCCCAGAAAAATCTCGTGCCGCAGGAAGTGTCTCCCTTTGCTGCCCATATGCCGGAAAGAGTGCTCGCTACCAACGTCGCCACCATGAAAACTATGGAATATTGCCGTATCATATAACCATCTCTTTCGAAGAGTTTTATTCACCTTGACAGCCAAAGAGGCCATGGTAGTATAGTACCGCTCTTTTGTTGAGTTCGCTGATGTCGTATAGTTTGGACCGATAGGTAGGTTCGTCTTTTCGTCAGTATATCAGAAGGGGGGCCTTGAGGTTCCCCTGTTTTTGTGTTTTTCTCTTCTCGAAGGTGATGATGACTTATGAGTGCAGACGAGGGATCCTTGGCGATAGTTGTTCTCGCCGCTGGTAAGGGTACGAGGATGAAAAGCGACCTTCCCAAGGTGATGCAGCCGGTTCTCGAGGAGCCTATGCTGTATCATGTGATGAAGGCTGTGTCTCCTCTGGGACCCGTGGCCGTTATAGTCGGTCATGGTGGAGGTGTCGTCGAGTCTTACCTGGCTTCGAACTGGCCTGCTGCCACCGTTTTATGGCAGAGAGATCAACTGGGTACCGGACATGCTGTAATGATGGCCAAGGAGTGGCTTTCCGGTTTCGACAGGGTCCTTATAGTCAACGGCGATATGCCGCTTTTGAAGACCGATACGGTTAGATATATATCAGACTCCCACGTAGGAGGATGTTCCTTCGCCACGTTTTCCGCCGGAGACCCCACGGGGTACGGAAGGATAATAAAGGAGCCTAGAATACACATAGTAGAGGAGAAGGACTGTTCCGAGGCAGAGAGAGCGGAAACAGAGGTCAATGCCGGTGTCTATCTGATGGACGTCCCCCCTCTTTTAAGTGGATTGGACGAACTGGGCAGGGACAATTCCCAAGGAGAGTATTACCTGGTGGATATATTGGACTCCTTTCATCGCATGGACTTCCCTGTCTCTGCGGTACACGTGGATAGCCGCGACGACGTGATGGGGGTCAATAACCCCTTGGAGTTGGCCGAGGTCGGCCGTATCCTTCGAGACAGATATCTGAACGGTTGGATGATCAGGGAAGGCGTGAAATGCATAGATCCTTCCTCTGTATGGATAGGCCCTGAGGTGGTATTCAAGGGTGAGGCTACCATCTATCCGAACGTACAAATGTGGGGAAAAACGGAGATAGGACGTAACGTAACGGTGGAAAGCTTCTCCGTCTTGAGAGACGTCGTAGTGGGAGATGGCTCCAGGATCAACGGTTACGGTCGAATAGAGGATTCCTCCTTGGGCAGGGAGATTAAAGCGGGGCCTTTCTGTTATATCCGGCAAGAAACGGATGTTTCCGACGAGGCTTTCGTGGGAAAGTTCGTGGAGGTCAAAAAGAGCTTCATAGGCAAAGGCAGCAAGGTCCCCCATCTATCC
The DNA here is from genome assembly GCF_021568795.1 of Dethiosulfovibrio faecalis. Classification (NCBI taxonomy): domain Bacteria; kingdom Thermotogati; phylum Synergistota; class Synergistia; order Synergistales; family Dethiosulfovibrionaceae; genus Dethiosulfovibrio; species Dethiosulfovibrio faecalis. The sequence continues at coordinate 21,318 of NZ_JAKGUE010000014.1, read as the reverse complement.
TACATGGGAGATGCCACCCTCGGAGAGAGGGTTAATATAGGAGCTGGCACGATTACCTGCAATTACGACGGAAAAAACAAACATAAGACCTCCATAGGAGATGATGTTTTCGTCGGAAGCGATACCATGTTAGTGGCTCCCGTAAAGATAGGGGATAACGCCATGACAGGTGCCGGGTCGGTTATAACGAAGGACGTGCCTGACGGAGCTTTGGCTATAGGAAGAGCCCGTCAGAGAAACATCGAGGATAGACGGAATTTAATGAAGAAAAAATCTGGGGGTGGGGATCGTGTCGAACAGTAGTCGAAAGCTCATGATCTTTTCCGGAACGGCTCATAAAGCCTTTGCGGATAAGATATGCTCCGAGCTCGACGTCCCTCTGTGCAGGGCCAGTCATTTTAGGTTTTCCGACGGAGAGATAGGCCTTTCCATCGAGGAAAGCGTTCGAGGTGCCGACGTATTCGTCGTTCAGCCTACGTGTTATCCTGTCAACGAAAACCTTATGGAGCTTCTTATCATGGTGGACGCTTTGAAAAGGGCTTCTGCTTACAGGATCAACCTGGTTATTCCCTATTTTGGATATGCCAGACAGGACAGAAAGACCAAGGCTAGGGATCCCATCTCGGGGAAGCTCGTTGCGAATCTCCTGGAGACCGCCGGTGCTCACAGGGTCATCTCGGCGGACCTTCATGCCGGTCAGATCCAGGGATTTTTCGATATTCCGGTGGACCATCTGATGGGGGTACCTCTCCTGGCCTCGTTCTTTAAAAAACAGCTTGCCGAAGATCTGGAGGAGAAAAAGGTTACGGTCGTCGCTCCCGATGTCGGAGGAGTCGTCAGAGCCAGAAAATTCGCAGTTCTGTTGAACTCCGACCTGGCCATAGTCGATAAAAGACGTTCCCACGAGGTGGCCAACTACTGCGAGGTCATGGCCGTCATAGGCGACGTCTCCGGTAAGGTCGCTATCTTGGTAGATGATATAATCGATACTGCGGGGACCATCGTCAACGCCGCTAAAGCATTGAAGGAACGAGGAGCTTCGAAGGTGTACTGTTGCGCCACTCATGGAATTCTCTCCGGTCCTGCTGTGGAGCGTTTGGCCTCGGACGAGGTGGATGGGGTGATCTTGACCGACAGTATCAAGTTGCCGGATGAGAGAAAACTGGATAAAATTACTCAGTTGTCCATAGCGCCTTTGTTCGCCGAAGCTATACGTAGGGTTCACGTGGATAGCTCGGTGAGCAGTCTTTTCGACTGATAATCGAGTTTTTACTATTTGTTGCTTTAAGCAACGTCTGAGGAGGATTTTTATGGATCTTGTTAGACTTAACCTCGAAAAGAGAGATGCCGTAGGAAAAGAGGTCTGCGGTCGTCTTCGCCGTTCGGGATATATTCCCGCGGTTTTTTACGGTCCCGACTATAAGGAAGCCATGTCGGTACAGGTCAAGGCGGAGGATTTTCTGCCTAATATCAGAGGAACCCATTGGAACACACTCAAGTTCGACGCCGTGCTGCCCGACGGTTCTTCGGAGATGTGTATCATAAGGGACATGAGTAGAAATTACGTCAGCGACGATGTGCTTCACGTCGATTTTTATCAGCTGGTTAAAGGGCACAAAGTGTCCGTGAAGGTTCCCATCGAGATCGTAGGCAAAGAGGCCTGCGCCGGGGTTAAAGCCGGAGGTGTTCTGGAACACCGTGTCCTCGATATAGAGATAAACGTCCTTCCCAGGGATATCCCGGAGAACGTCGTTTTGAACGTAGAGTCCATGAATGTCGGTGACTCGGTCACCTTGGCCGACCTCGACCTTCCTGAGAGCGCCGAGATGGATAAAGATCCTTCTGAGATAGTCGTCGAGGTCGTCCACGGCAAGGGCGCCTCTTCCGAGGAAGTTTCCGAGGAGGAAGAGTCCGCCGAGGAGATGGCCTAACGGCGGCACGTAAGGTTGAAGCTGTTCGTAGGTCTGGGGAATCCCGGGCTAAAATACGGCCAGACCAGACATAACGTCGGCTGGATGGTCGTGGACAGGTTGGTGAACGAGCTTGCTTTGGGAGCTCCGCAGGAGAAGTTCAGGTCTTACGTCTGGGGGCCCGTCCTTATGGACGGAGAGAGGGTCTTTCTGATGAAACCCTTGACCTACATGAACCTCAGCGGGGAGGCCATAAGGGATTTTCTCCGATATCATCCTGTGGATCTGGAGGATACCCTGGTTATTTACGACGACGTGGCCTTGGACGTCGGACGAATCCGTCTTAGAGCGAGAGGTTCGGCCGGTGGACACAACGGCATGAAATCGATCATAGCCTGTCTGGATTCCAGCGAAATCCCCAGACTTAGGATAGGGGTAGGTCCCAAACCGGACAGGATACCCTTGGCAGACTTCGTCTTGGGGCGATTTCCCGAGGACCGGATTCCCGATCTTCTAAGCTCCCTGGACAGATCCTGTTCCGCCTGTAGAGATCTATGCTCCGACTCGTTGGAACACGTCATGAATAGGTTCAATTAACGCGATGGGTGGTGGCGGAATTTTTTATTCCGCCACTTTTTTTAAATGTCTTTAGGATATCTCTAAAAATGCAGCCCCTTCGTGAGGTCGTCGCGACGGAGCTTGTTCTAGGGCATCTCTAAAAACGCTGATCCTCGTAGAGGTCGTTCCGACGGGGCCCATTCGAGCCCGTATTTTCGAAATTGCCGTCGTGTAGTACGAATGGGGCGACCTCTACGAGGAGACCCGTACGTTAGTTTTTAGAGAGGTCCTCTAGCGAGAGCTCTGGAGGAATGATCTCATGAAGGAGAATCGGACATGAGTTTTTAGAGGTTCCTTTATCGGGAGGAGGATAGACTTGTTGGATCTTTTCGACGGCTCGAGATCTTTTTTCTTTCCCTTCAAAGGCTCGGTCAGGGCTTGGGTATGCCGAGAACGGTCGAGCCACCTTACCGTGCTGCTTCCCGATGAGAATCAGGCAGAGGATTTCTATTCCGACGCGAAAATTCTGCTCTCCCACGAGAAGATCTTCAGGTTGCCCGATATCCCCTTGGAAAAGGGAATCGTCGACGACCCGGCCTCTATGGTGGCAAGAGGTCACGTTCTTCGAAAGTGGTCCGAGCAAGGGGGCATACTGATCTCCACTCCAGGCGGGATGATGTCTCCCTTTATGAATTCCGAAGGACTTCTCTCCCTAAAAATAGGGGAGTGTGCGGGCAGAGATCGTCTTATCTCCTGGCTGGATTCCTCCGGCTATTCCAGAAGCGATCTGGTGTGGAAACCAGGCGAATATGCCGTAAGAGGAGGGATCGTCGATCTGTTCGATCCTTCCTCTCGAATGCCTCTGAGGGTAGTTTTCTTCGACGACGATATAGAGGAGATGCGCCTGTTCTTCCCTGAAGATCAGACGGGCAAATGCAAGGTGGAGGCCTTCTCTGTCTGGGAGTTAGGGGATCGTGTGGCCCCATCCGCTGCCTCCTCTGTGTCAGAAAAGGGGGAGGTCTTCCTTTTCGACCCCATCCGCTCACAGGTTAACGCCGATAGTTTTAGGTCCATATGGAACGATCTCTCCGCCAAATGGGATATCCCGGAGGAACGATGGGATCGCTTTTTAATCGATACTCCGCTTCTCTACCGTTTCGAATCCGGTCTTGGCGTTCGTCAGAGGAGATTGCCGTTAAGGGAGGTTCCCCGATTTAGAGGACGCATTTCCGAGATGGCGGTTCAGATCTCTCGTTGGAGAGATCTGGGGTATTCCGTAGCTATCCGAAGTTCGTCCCCTCTGCCGAGCGATTTCGAAGGAATGGACTGGCAGCCCGAGCCTCTTTCCTCCGGCTTTATAGACGACGAGGAGAAGAGGGTTTTTTTGTCCGACGTAGAGATGTACGGAATCAGGCCGGACAGGAGGACGGAAAGACAGGGAACGCCCAAGGATTGGTCTATTCTTTTCGAGACCGGGGACTGGTTGGTTCACGAGGATCACGGTCTTTGTCGTTACGGCGGACTTGAGTCGGTCGAGGGATCCTGGGGAAGACAGGAATTCCTGGTTTTGGAGTTTCAGGACAAGAAGAGATTGCTTTTGCCCACCGGGCAGATTTCGAGGATCTCTCCCTACAAGGGATCGGTGGATGAATCGACGGTTCCGGATCGTCTTGGATCGTCCCGCTGGAGCACTTCTTTGAGAAAAGCGGAGAGGCAGATAGAGGAGGAGGCCAAGGAGCTTTTGGAGCTCTACGCCAAGAGAAAGATCGCAAAGGGGCATGCGTTCTCTCCCGACGAAGAGGCGATGGAGGAGTTTGAGAGGTCGTTCCCCCATGAGGAGACGGTAGACCAGTTAAAGGCCATATCGGACGTGAAGAAAGATATGGAGTCGCCGAGACCTATGGACCGTCTCGTCGTAGGAGATGTCGGATATGGAAAGACGGAGGTGGCACTCAGAGCGGTCTTCAAGGCCGCCATGGACGGATTTCAGGTACTGGTATTGGTCCCTACGACCGTTTTAGCTCAACAACATTACATGACGTTCCGCAGCAGAATGGGCCCTTTCCCTCTTAAGGTGGAACTGCTTTCCCGCTTTGTTTCGCAGAATAGACAGAACGAGATATTGGAGGGCTTGGCGGATGGCTCCGTGGACGTGGTAATAGGAACCCATCGGCTTCTACAGAACGATCTCGATATACGGCGCCTGGGACTTATAGTCGTCGACGAAGAACATCGTTTCGGAGTCGCCCATAAAGAGAGGTTCCGTAAACTGAGATCCGGAGTGGACGTCCTGACCCTTTCGGCAACGCCGATTCCCAGAACTTTTTCCATGGCGATGAAGGGTATGAGAGACGTATCGATAATCGAGACGCCTCCGGGCAACAGACCGGCCATAATAACGGTGACAGGCGCCTGGGACGACGGACTTGTCCGAAAGGCCCTCGTCAGAGAGATGGCGAGAGGCGGTCAGGTCTATATGCTTCACAATAGGGTCGGGACCATAGAGGAAAGAGCCGGATGGGTGAAAAGCCGTTTTCCCGATGTCCGAGTTGCCTTCGCTCACGGTCGAATGAGAGAAAACGAGCTGGAGGAAACGATGATGGCCTTTTACGATGGGGAGATAGATATCTTGGTCTGCACCACCATAGTCGAGAGCGGACTGGACGTCGGAAGAGCCAATACATTGGTGGTGGACGACTCGAGACTGCTCGGTCTCGCCCAGATGCACCAGCTGAGGGGTCGGGTCGGCCGCAGAGACGACACAGCTTACGCCTTTTTTCTCTATCCCTCCGACTGCGTCTTACCTCATTCCACCGCCGAAAGGCTCGACGCCATCGGCAGACTTTCCTTTCAGGGGGCCGGTTACGAACTGGCCAAGGAGGACCTTCACATTCGTGGCGGAGGCGACCTGCTGGGGATGTCCCAGCACGGCCACAGGGAGAGGGTCGGACTTCAGCTGTATTATAGAAAATTGCGGGATGAGGTCGATCGTCTGAGAGGAGAGACCACGGAGGAGACGGAGATGGAGATAAGAATTCCGCTATCCATTCCTGAAAATTATATCTCCGTACCTGCTCTTAGGCTGGCTATATATCGTAGAATAGACGAGATCGAAGGATCGGAAGACCGTGAAAACCTGAGAAACGAGCTTCTGGACAGATTCGGGCCAATCCCGTCCGAGGTCGATCGGCTTTTGGATCTTGCGTTGCTCAGGACCATATGCCGAAAGCGGGGTATAATTCGTTGTATGCTCTCCGAGGAACGATGTGAGATAACCCTGGGAGAGAAGACGGATGTAAGGCTGCCTGCTCCATGGACCGAAAAGAAAGACGAAATGGTCGGTCCCGGAGGCCGATCGGGGATTATATCTTTGCTGGATATCTTGACTGATCGAAAGTCGAATGAAGGAGTGATCTCATGAAAGACGATAGCGGGGCGCTTTTTTCCCAGTTGAGGGATATCATGAACCGACTGAGAGCCCCCGGGGGCTGTCCTTGGGACAGAAAGCAGACCTATGGCTCTCTTCGTCCTCATATCATCGAAGAGGCCTATGAACTGGTCGATGCCGTCGACAACGGCGATATAGCGGGGATATGCGAGGAATCAGGCGATCTTCTGCTCCAGGTCGTCTTCATGGGAGTGATAGCGGAGGAGTCCGGGGATTTCTCCCTGGCGGACATAGTGAGGTCGATATCGGATAAACTGATCCGTAGGCACCCCCACGTCTTCGGCGATGTCGACGTTTCCGATAGCGATGAGGTCTTGAGGAACTGGGAACAGATAAAGCTCAATGAAAAGGGCGGTCAGGATAACGGAGCCACGGTGCTGTCGGGGGTCCCCAAGGGATTGCCGCCGCTTATAAAGGCTTTCAGAATACAGCAAAAGGCGGCCAGCGTGGGTTTCGACTGGGACCAGTCGTCTCAGTTGCCGGTTTTCGATAAGATAGAGGAGGAGATCGACGAGGTAAAAACAGCCATGGAATTGGAGGACAGGTTTTCCGTGGAGGAGGAGATAGGAGACGTCCTTTTCTCCATAGTGAACCTGGCTCGTCGGTTAGGGGTGGACCCCCATCTCGCGCTGGAGAGATCGAACAAAAAATTTATCGATCGTTTCGGAAGGATAGAACAGGACCTTCGGGATCGAAATAAGTCATGGACCGATACCGACCTGGACGAACTCGATTCTCTCTGGGATTGGGCTAAGGCGGTCTCTCGGCAGGATGGTGCGTGCGATAATCCCATGTGATATAGTGTCCACAGTTACTGGATATGGAGGTAGGGCTATGAGTCAGTCGAAAAACTCTTTCAGGAAAATAGGGATAACCGAGACCGCTTTGAGGGATGCTCACCAGTCTCTCATGGCGACTAGACTCCGGATCGAGGATATGCTGCCGGTCCTGGAGAAGATGGATCAGGTTGGATATCACTCCCTGGAGGTGTGGGGAGGGGCCACCTTCGACTCCTGCATGAGATTCCTCAACGAGGACCCTTGGGAACGCCTTAGAGTCCTCAGAAAACATATCAAGAACACGAAGCTTCAAATGCTCCTTCGTGGACAGAACCTGGTCGGATACAGACATTACGGAGACGACGTTGTGAGGGAATTCGTCAAGAGGGCGGTCGGTAACGGAATCGACATAATGAGGGTCTTCGATGCCTTGAACGATCTTAGAAACCTTGAGGTCGCGTCCGAACAGGTCAAGCGGGAGGGGGCCCACCTCCAGATGTGTATTTCCTATACCATATCTCCGGTGCACACGAACGAGCTGTTCATCGATATCGCTGGGAAGATGAGGGACATGGGAGCCGATTCGATATGTATCAAGGATATGGCCGGTCTCCTCAGTCCGGTCGATGCGGATCGTCTGGTAAGAGGGATAAAGAAAGAGACCGAGCTTCCCGTGCAGGTTCACAGTCACTATACCAGTGGATTGGCGTCAATGGCCTATTACGCTGCCATAGAGGCCGGTGCGGACGTGGTTGACTGTGCTATATCGCCCTTTTCAATGAGAACCAGTCAGCCCGCTTCGGAGTCCATGGTGGCAGCCTTGTCCGGCGGTTCCTTCGACACGGGACTCTCCTTGGAGAATATGGTTCCTATAGCCGATCATTTCAAGAAACTTCGGACCAAGTATGACGACCTTTTCGTGAAGCTCGACGGAGCCGATACAAACGTATTGATATATCAGATACCGGGAGGAATGTACTCCAATCTGGTGAATCAGCTTAGGGAGCAGTCGGCGGAACATCGCCTGGACGATGTTCTCAAAGAGGTGCCGGTGGTCAGGAAGGCCATGGGGTATCCTCCGCTGGTGACCCCCACCAGTCAGATAGTCGGCACCCAAGCGACCTTGAACGTCCTCGTAGGGGAGAGATGGAAGATCATCCCCAAGGAAGTGAAGAACTACTTTATGGGTTACTACGGGAAGCCTCCCGCAGAGGTCGACCCCGAGGTTCAGGCGAAGGCCCTCGGAGGGGAGAAACCCATAACCTGCAGGCCGGGAGAGAAGATCGACCCCGAACTCGACAGGGCCAGGGCCGATATAGCTGCCTGGATAACCCAGCCGGAAGACGTCCTCAGTTACGTCCTTTTCCCGGCCGTGGCGAAGGACTTCCTCATGAAACAGTACTCTAAATTGAACTTAAGAGATATCGGTCTCGACGAGGTAGTAGAAGAGATCGCTTATCCGGTGTAACCAGGAGGTTGAAATGAGTTTGATAGATAGGATCAACGAAGTAGTTGATAAAGGCATCCGTCCCGCCCTTCAAAGTCACGGTGGGGATATCGAGGTGGTGTCCTTCGACGAAGAATCGGGAGTGATCTCTGCCCGTCTTCAGGGGGCCTGCGGTACCTGTCCCTTTGCTCAGGAGACCCTCAGAATGCAGGTAGAGGCGGTCTTGAAGAGGGAGATTCCGGAGGTCTCCTCGGTTGTCAGAGCCTAGTCACCGGTAGGTTGTCCTCTTGGTCAGTAAAATTACAGTAGAGGAGACGCCGGGCGGTTATTCCTCCGTCTTTGAGTCCGGGACGGTTGGCTCGGGTTCGAAGTTTTCCGGCAAGGACGACGAGAATATCCATCTGATTGAGGAGAGGTATCCGGTACGTATAGTCCTTAGGGGAGAGAACATAACCGTTCAAGGCCCCGATAGAGATGCTGTAGAGATGGTCTCCGATCTTATAGATCAGATGCTTAGAATAGCCTCCAAGGGCCATGCTATAAGGGCGGCGGAGATAAGATATGGAATGGACATGATCGCCAAGAGAGGGTCCGTCGATCTAGAGGCCCTTTACGACGATCTACTCTGTATGACCGCCAGGGGGAAGCCGGTTCGACCGAAGACCCTGGGACAGAGAGCCTATATAAAAGCGATCAGGGAGAACGACGTCGTCTTTGGAATAGGTCCGGCCGGTACTGGAAAGACGTATCTGGCGGTCTGCGAGGCCGTCAATATGTTGAAGTCCGGCGCTATCAGCAGGATCGTGCTGGTCCGTCCGGCGGTAGAGGCAGGAGAGAGCCTTGGCTTTCTTCCAGGGGACCTGAAGGAAAAAGTGGAGCCCTATCTAAGACCTCTTTACGACGCTTTTTTCGACCTCCTGAGTCCGGAACGGTTTATGAGATATGTCGACAAGAACGTCATAGAGGTAGCCCCTTTAGCCTATATGAGAGGGCGTACCTTGAATGACAGTTTCATAATATTGGATGAGGCTCAAAACACCTCTCCGGAACAGATGAAGATGTTTCTGACGAGACTCGGTTTCGGATCCAAGGCGGTCGTAACGGGGGATTTGACCCAGGTTGACCTCCCCTCAGGCAAGAGGTCCGGGCTTTTCGTCGTTCAGGACATACTCGAAGGTGTTAAAGGAATCGATTTTATCCGCTTGGAAAACGTCGACGTCGTACGCCATGAGATCGTTCAGAGGGTTGTGGCTGCCTATGAAAGACATGAAGAAAGACAAAGAGAAAAACAAGAGACAGGAAACTGTTCGACAGCAGCCCAAAGCTGAGGACCGGTCTCATGAGAGGCTGAAAGCGACTTACCTATCGCTTTCAGCCCTCCTTGTCGTTGCCTGTCTGCTCTTGGTCTTTAGGTGGGTATCCATAGACATCGATAGGGCTTTCGTAGAGGGGCTCCCTGCGACTAGAAATTATTTTGCGTTATTCAACATGCGTTATGAAGACGACAAAGAGACCGAACAGCTTAGGGATTTCTCAAAAAACAGCATAGTAGACGTGTTGGTGAGAAAGACTGGTCAGATAAAGGAAGCCCAGGAGAGACTTTCTCTGATAGGTGAAGGTCGTCTGGAGGAGGCCGGACTTTCTCAAGCTTTCATCGAGCTTATTAGGGCTCTCCCGGTCGAAAGGCGAGATCTCCTGCTTAAAGTCACCTCTAAAACCGGTTTGGAGGTCTCCGAATCGGATACCTACAGAGACTCTCTGCAGGGTGTTTCTGAAGACTATCTATGGCGTGTCCTGGATAATAGCGGTTTGAATCCTGGAGAGGCCAATATAGCCGTGCAGGTTTTGTCGGGAATCCTTATACCGGCTGTCTCGGGAGAATCGGGCATCACTGACAGATTGAGAGATATCGTTGCGGACGCGGTAGAGACGGTGTCGAAAGAGATTCAGACCGGAGAGGTAATAGTTTCCAAAGGGGAGACGATCACCCCTCAAATTACCGAGCTGTTGAGAAGGCAGGGGTATCCTGAGGCGAATTTTCCTATTAAGACCCTTTTTGTAATCTTTTTTTCGGTCATATTGGTTTTTGTCTGGACCCAAAAAAACGTCCTCAGCCTATGGGACGAGAGAAAAGCTGGCTTTATGGCTTTTCTCTTTGCGTTGTGCCTCGCAATGGGACTTTTATCCGCCTTTTACGGGATGACGGGGCTCGGCATAGTGCCCATGGCAGGAATAGCCTATGTAACGATGCCCCATCGAAAGGCCAGAGCCACTGTTTTGGCTGGGACCCTTCTGTTGGCGTCTCTTTTTTTCGACGTCACTCCGATATCGTCAGGAGAAATCCTATTGATAGGGGCGGTCGTCGCCGGGGTAGGAGAAATCCTATTCAGGAGGATCGATTCCAGATCGAGCCTTTGGCTCTGTATGGTGCAGCTCGGCCTGGTCTCAGGAGCGGTCCTCTTATTGTCGAGATGGATATTCAACAGTCCCTTCGACTATGTCTTCCCCCTGCAGGTCCTTCTTCTGTCGGTTCTTTGGGGAACCTTAACGATGATAATCCTTCCTTTGACGGAGGGGCTGTTCGACGTCCTGTCGCCTCTGCGCCTAATAGAACTTTGTCAACCCGACCATCCTCTCCAGAAAAGGCTTCAAATAGAGGCACCGGGAACCTATCATCATTCTCAAATGGTTGCTATACTTGCCGAGGCGTCGTCCGATGCATTGGGACTTAACTCCAGACTGGTAAAATCCGGAGCTTTCTTTCACGATATAGGAAAGTTGAAGCGTCCGCAGTTTTTCGTGGAAAATCAGTTTGGATCTAAAAACGCTCACGATGATATCTCTCCCGTTATGTCGGCCCTCGTGATAGTGTCTCATGTGAGAGAGGGACTGGACTTGGCCATGGAGAACAAATTACCTGAGGGGATAAGACGCTTTATCGCGGAGCACCATGGCACGACCTGTCTGGGATATTTCTATAAAAAGGCGAAAAAGATGGGACTCGACCCTTCCGAGAGTCAGTTCAGGTATCCCGGTCCCAGGCCTAAGACGAAGGAGACCGGATTGGTCATGTTGGCCGATTCGATAGAGGCGGCGGTCAGAGCGGAGAGGGATAACATAAAGAGTTTCATGGACCTGAAGGAAATAGTCGACGGGGTTACCGAATCCAAGTTGAGAGATGGTCAGCTTGACGAGACCGGATTTACCCTGTTGGATTTGGCTAAGATAAAGGAAGTAATGCTTCAGACGTTAAAATCGATGTACCATACCAGAAACATCGTACCGTTGCAGGAAGACAAAACACCGGAAACTGGAAAGGATGGACAGATGTGATGAAACTGGAGATTGGCATCTCAAACGACGAGGGTGACCCTCGACCGTCTGCGATACTTGACGAGGAGGTTCTCTCTCTCTGCATAGCTCAGCTTTTCGACGAGGTCTGGCCACAGTGGCGCATGAGGGATTCAGTGTCCGTATCGATAGCCACCGTTGATGAGGAGACCATGAGACAGCTGAACAAGTCCTATCGGGACTGCGACGATTCTACCGACGTACTCTCCTTTCCTCAATGGGAGGAGGATGGAGTATTCTCACCACCGGAGGAGTGGACCGAGCTACCGTTGGGAGATGTTGTCATATGTGCTCCCGTCGTAAATCGTAACGCCGAGGAACGAAATGAGTCCTACGACAGAGAGATGGCCTTGATGGTTTTTCACAGTGTTCTTCATCTCTTAGGGTGGGATCACGATACGCAGGAGAAAGAAGCTGCCATGTGGTCCCTACAGGAAAAATACAGAGATATAGCGATGGAAAAATTGGGGCAGGAGGGTTGATCTGGTTTTGACTATCCTCTTGAAAAGCCTGATATTCGTGATCTTTCTGCTCTTTCTCTCCGGACTCTTCAGCGGTGGGGAAACGGCCATAACCGCCACAAGCAGAGCCAAGTTGCTTGCCCTGAGAGATCGCTATGTTAGTTTTCGGAAGGTTCTGGATTGGCTCTTGAGGGATCGCCAGAGTGCCCTTACCACGATCCTGATCGCCAACAATCTGGTCAACATTGCGGCTAGTTCTCTGGCTACGACTCTTGCCGTGATGGTTTTTCAAAGACATGGAGTCATACTTGCTGTGACGGCCATGACGGTGTTGATAGTTATCTTCGGCGAAATTCTGCCCAAGAGTTTCGCTTTGGCAAGAAGCGAAAAGGTCCTGTTTTTGACCCTGCATTTTATTCGATTCTCCAACCTTGTGTTGTCTCCCTTCGTGTGGGTAATAGGCGGCATAGTAACCGCGATAGGCAGAATTTCCAAGGTAGATCTCTCTCTGCAGGCTTCTTTCGTCACCAGAGAGGAGATAGAACAGGTAGTTACGATCGGGGAGGCTTCTGGCGCTTTAGAGGAGTCGGAAAGGCGGATGATCCACGGTATAATCTCTTTCGAGGACACCAAGGTCTCGGAGGTCATGGTTCCTCGCATAGATATGGACGTCGTCGATAGCGACATAACCATCGAGGAGCTGGTTCCCCATCTGGAGGAACACGGTCATTCCAGGATACCGATCTACGAGGATAGCTTAGACGACATCATAGGGATCCTCTACGTGAAAGACCTTATAGGGTTGCTCTATTCGGGAAAAACCGGCGTGAAGGTAGCCAGCCTTAAGAGGGACGCTCTCTTTGTTCCGGAGACCATGAAGGTTCCCGATCTCTTCAACATAATGAAAAGTCGAAGGATTCATATGGCGGTGGTGGTCGACGAGTACGGTGGCACCGCCGGGATAATAACCCTAGAAGATCTCCTTGAGGAGATAGTAGGGGAGATCCAAGATGAATACGATCACGAACTTCCGGCCATAGAAGAGGTAGAGGAAGGGGTCTATCGGGTTCAGGGAAACATGGACCTCGAGGATCTGAGCGATTTTCTTGGGTATCCATTCGAATCGGAAGACGTGGAATCGGTCGGTGGATTGATAACCGATCTGTCCGGGGATTTCCCCGGCACCGGTAGCTCCGTGACTTACGGTCCTTGGGAGTTTACCGTGTTAAGCTTAGCGGATCACAGAGTGATGGAGGTAGAGTTGAGAAAAACTGATACAGAGGAGTGTGTAGAGGATGACGACTGACAAATTCGACGAGGGCTACAGATCCGGAATCGTAGCCGTGGTCGGTAGACCTAACGTCGGCAAGTCCTCCTTGGTTAACGCCCTTTTACGCTGCAAGGCCACGATAGTCTCCCCTAAACCTCAGACTACGAGAAACAGAATAAGGTGCATCGCAGATGTGGAAGGCGGCCAGATCGTCTTTACAGATACCCCGGGAATCCATAAGCCGCAGCATCGTCTCGGAGAAGCCATAGTCGACTCGGCTTTGGAAGCCCTGGACGATGCTGACCTTATCCTCTACGTCGTCTCGGCTCAGGACGAAGGGATCACCGGCCAGGACAGGCATATAATCGAGCGTCTCAAAAGCTCGAACACGCCTGTTATCATGGTGATAAACAAAGTGGATATCCTGGGTTCCAAGAAGGCTAAGATTCTTCCCTTGATAGATACCTACCGTAAAAAATTGAACCCCATGTATGTTTTACCCGTCTCCGCCAGAGAGAACATCAACCTGGAGACGCTAATGGATTTCATACTTGAACATATTCCGGAGGGCCCTCCTATGTATATGGAGGATATGCTGATAGACCGTTCCTCCCGTTTTTTGGCTGCGGAGATAATAAGGGAACAGGTGCTTTTGAGAACCGACCAGGAGGTGCCGCACAGCGTGGCGGTGGAGATCCTGGAGTATAAATCGCCTGAAGAATATCCTGAACGGAGAGATACCTACATAAGAGGAGTTATATTCGTGGAACGCCGCGGCCAGAAGCTCATTTTACTGGGCTCTGGCGGCGAGAAGATGAAAGAGATAGGAACTGCGGCGCGGGAGGCCCTGGAAAGCTTCCTGGGAGGGAAAGTCTTTTTGGACCTGTGGATAAAGGTCAGGAAGGATTGGCGGAACTCCGAGTCGGATCTTCGTCGTCTCGGATATAGAGAGTGATCGAAAAAACTCAGGGACTTCGTCGTCGAACCGGGGTCGTTCTCAGACGGGAGATCAGCCCTGAAGGGGATATCCGTCTTATGTGCCTATTTCGAGGGGACGGCGTCCATTGGCTCTCCTTGCCGGGAGGGGGCCGCGGCAGGGTGAGATTGGGCGGCAGTACCGAACCTCTGATCTGGGGAGTCTTCTCATTCTACAAAGGCAGGAATCGCTCCTTTTTGAAGGAGATAGAGGTGAAGAGGGACTTCTGGGCTCTTCGAAATATGCCGGAATCCCTTAAGTTCGCCTTGGGATGGTGTCGATTGTTGTCCGAGATGTTACCCTATCAGCATCCTGTCGACGAGATAATCCCCGTCTTTTTCTGGGCCTTGGAACTTCTGGAGGACAGGCGGGATCCCTGGGGAATGGATCTGCGATTTTTATGGCGGATCCTTAAGGTCTGGGGGGCAGCCCCTTCTCTCTCCTTTTGCGGAAATTGCGGAGGAAGGCTATCCGAGGGAACCTGGAAAGACGGGGTGTTTCTGTGTCCTGTTTGTTCGCCCGGCGGGCGAGGTCGTATACCTCTTGAGGCAGCCGCTTTTTGGGCTACGACGGATAAGAAAAATTTATCCCGGGAAGCGTTATCCAAGGATAAACGCAAGAATTTGTATACTGTCAGGAGTATAATTTCGAGTAACCTAAAGGCTTTTAGATAAAAAACTTTCGGCAAGGATGTGGTCTATTTGAATTTTCAGGAGATAATCTTTCGTCTGGAGCGTTTTTGGGCGGAACGGGGATGTGTCGTACAACAGCCTTACGATGTCGAGGTAGGAGCCGGTACCATGAACCCGGCGACCTCCCTGAGAGTGATCGGGCCTGAGCCCTGGAAGGTCGCCTACGTAGAGCCTTCCAGACGTCCTACCGACGGTAGATATGGAGAAAATCCCAACAGGCTTCAACATTATTATCAGTATCAGGTGATACTGAAGCCCGCCCCTGACGACGTTCAGGAGCTTTATCTGGATAGCCTCGCCGCCTTAGGAATAGACCCATCGGAACACGATATCCGATTCGTGGAGGACGATTGGGAATCTCCTACTGTGGGAGCATGGGGGTTGGGCTGGGAAGTCTGGCTGGACGGCATGGAGATAACTCAGTTTACCTATTTTCAGCAGGTCGGCGGGGTGGACATGACATTGGTCCCGGCGGAGTTGACCTATGGAATAGAGAGAATCGCCATGTTCGTCCAGAAGGTCGACAATGTCTATGATCTCAATTGGAACGATGAGTTGACCTACGGGGATGTCCATCATAAAGGCGAGGTAGAGCACTCCACCTACAATTTCGAGATCGCCGACACAGACATGTTGTTTAAGCTTTTCGATATGTACGAGAGAGAATCCCACAATATAATCGATAAAGGGCTGGTCCTTCCGGCGTGGGACTATACACTGAAATGCTCTCATACGTTCAACATGTTGGACGCACGAAACGCCATAAGCGTAACTCAGAGGACCGGGTATATATCCAGAATTCGCGCTCTGGCAATAAAATGCTGCGAGAGCTACAGCGCTCAACGTAAAGCCATGGACTATCCGCTAAAGGGAAAGTTAGTTTAGGAGGGGTGCCGCAATGGAGACGAACAACCTGATTTTAGAGATAGGTACGGAGGAAATCCCCTCTCGTTTCATGCCTCATGCCCTGAGGGAACTGGCCGACATAGCCTCGACCGAGTTCTCCGAGGCCCGTATAAGCTGTGGCAATATAGAGACCTACGGAACTCCCAGGAGGCTGGTGCTCTCGATAAAGAAGCTCAATTCCTGTCAGGACGATCTATCGGAAGAGTTTAAAGGTCCTGCCTGGAAAAGCGCGTTCGACGGGAACGGGACACCCACCAGGGCCGCCGTAGGATTCGCCAAGAGCAAGAACATAGAGGTGGAGGACCTTGAAAAAAGGGACGTCAACGGAGTCCCCTATGTATTTGCCGTGGTGAACCAAAGGGGCGGTCAGACCCTGGAACTGCTGCCAGATATGCTCTGTAGAATCGTCAACAGACTTGTTTTTCCGAAGAACATGTATTGGAAGAAAACATCCGTCCGGTTCGCCAGGCCTATAAGGTGGATCCTCTGTCTCCTCGACGATAAAGTTGTATCATTCGAATTAAACGGGATAAAATCCGGCCAGATCTCGAGAGGGCACAGATTCATGGGGGCTCCTTCCGTTTCGGTATCCAAGGAGTCGTCCTACATGGAAAAACTTTACGATAACTACGTCATAGTGGATCAAAAAAAGAGGAAAGAAAAAATGCTTTCCGCTATAGCGATTCTTGAAAAAGAGATTGACGGGACTATAGACAGAGATCCTGATCTGATAGAGGAAAACCTGTTTCTTGTAGAATATCCTGTTCCTTTTTACGGCAAATTTGACAAAAAATACCTGGAGTTGCCGGAAGAAGTCCTTATCACCACTATGAAACATCATCAGAAGTATTTCCCCGTCCGGGATCATTCGGGGAAACTGATGCCTTATTTCGTAGGTGTAAGCAACAACAGAGCCGTTAACATGAACGTCATAGTGGAGGGGAATCAGAGGGTCCTTAGGGCCAGGCTGGAGGATGCATCGTTTTTCTGGAACGAGGACAGCCGAGAGCCTTTGGCGTCTAAACTGGATCAGCTTAAGACCGTTGTATATCAGGAAAAGCTCGGATCGGTTTACGATAAAGTAATGCTAACTGTTGATCTGGTCCGCAGTTTAACCTCCATGCTTGGATTGGAGGAACATATAAAACTGATAGAGAGAGCGGCCATGCTTTCCAAATCCGATCTCGTCACCAACATGGTATATGAGTTTCCGGAACTTCAGGGAATCATGGGAAGGGAGTACGCTTTAAAAGACGGCGAGGATCCCAGGGTTGCCATGGCTGTATATGAGCAGTATCTTCCCAAGAGCGCAGGAGACGAAACGCCGAGCGACGTTATAGGAGCGGTGTTGGGATTGAGCGAAAGGGTCTTCAACATGGTAGGGGCTTTTAAAATGGGATTTAGGCCATCGGGATCTCAGGATCCCTACGGACTGAGAAGGGCTGTTCGTTGCGTAAACGAGATAATATGGAGTTTGCCCCTCGACGTAAATCTGGACGAGTTCTTAAAAGAGGCGGCCCGATCCCTCCAGCTGGAGGAAGAACCCATGGAAGAACTCATCTCGTTCATAAGGCAAAGACTTCTTATCCAGCTTAAGGAAAAGGACTTCTCTCATGATCTTGCGGAGCTGTCGGTTTCGGTCACGGGAGGACGCCCGCTACAGGCGCTGAGGTTCCTCGAATCGTTGAAGGCCGTTCAGGAAGAACAGTGGTTTATCAATCTGGTCACAGCTGCCGTGAGAGTACAGAACATCCTGGCCAAGAACGGAGAGGAGAGAGGAAGTTCCGTAGAGGTCGCAAAACTCCTTATGCCTGCCGAAAAGGATCTCGCCGAAGCGGTTGAAGACTGTTCCCGAACGGTCTCTAGGGCGGTAGAGGAGGATAACTGGGATCTTCTGATGGAATCTCTTTCAAGGCTCTCCCCCTCCATAACGTCGTTTTTCGACGACGTTATGGTTATGGACGAAGATTCTGCGATCAGATCGAACAGACTGGCCCTTCTCGGAAAATGTGAGGATCTTTTCCGAGAGGTAGGCAATCTCTCTCGACTTAAGAGGTAACAGCTTGCGGAATAAGGAGAGTCTAAGATGTCTCCAACTATAGCCCTGGTTTCCGATTCGACCGGAGAGACCGCTGAATATATAGTTCAGGCGGTATTGACCCAGTTCAAGGATCTCGACGTGGAGTTCATCCGATTTAGGTTCGTGGATCTGCCGGAAAAAATAGAACCTCTCATCGAGCAAGCTAAAGAAAGAGAGGCTTTGGTCGTCTCCACTTTGGTGTCAGATGAGGTCAGAAGAGAGTTGATGGGCCAAGCTGAGAGAAACGGTGTGATGGCGATAGATCTTTTGGGACCTCTGCAGGGGGCCGTCTCCCTTTGGAGTGGGTTTAACGCACTTCAAAAGCCGGGGTTGCTTCGTCGAATGGACGACAAGTATTTTCAAAGAATAAAGGCTATTGAGTTTTCCATCAAGTGCGACGATGGAAAGAGCCAAAATCTGTTGCCCTCGGCGGACATAGTTGTACTGGGAGTCTCTAGATCGGGGAAAACCCCATTGTCCATGTTTCTGGCCAACAAGGGATATAAAGTCGCTAATTTACCCCTGGTTCCAGAGGTTGCGCCTCAAGATACTCTCTGGCAGGTCATGCCTCAAAGATGTGTCGGATTGTTGATCAGTCCCGATAAGCTGATGAAAATAAGAAAGGATAGGCTGAGGATAATGGGATTGGATCCCGATATATCCGCTTATGCTCAGGAAAAGAGAATACTCCAAGAGCTTAATTACGCAAAAGAGATAATGATAAAGGTAGGCTGTCGTGTTTACGATACTACCGATCGATCGATTGAGGAGATCTCTCAAAATCTCCTGGAGGACATGAGGCTGACCCAAGCAAACTAGAGGATAGAACTAAAAAATTGCCCCGACGGCTTAAGCCGTCGGGGCAATTTTTTAGTTGTCAGTCTGAAAGACCGTACTGTTTGAGAAGTTGCTGATACTTATCCTCGACCGTTGCAGGAGTTTCGCGTTCATCGGCATATGGATCGGTGGCAGGCGCAATTCCCTGAGGAACATGAGCGGGAATGGATGGCGGTATCGTAGACGGAGCGACTTCCGACGGAACGGTCATCTCTCCCAACTGGAAGGAGCGATCCTGAGGAAGCAGAAGTAATCTGGGAGCGTTGGGATCCTCCATCGCCATCATGGGAGATCCGCCATGTAAAGGGCAAATCGCCTTCGGTGCTCTGTCTTCCGGCAAGTACAGCTCTGCGGAAGAGCATCCCTCTGAAGCTATGTAGCCGGATTTGCGGCAAATCCTGACCTTGACCACCGGAGAATCTTCTGGCACGTCGAAAGTGCTCGGATAGGTCCTCATGGTAACGGCTTTTTCCATGAAATTTTTCCAAACGGGGAGAGCTATTCTCCCTCCCGTGGCGGCCCTTCCTAGAGGTCTATGATCGTCGTTGCCTGCATACACGACGGAGACCAATCCGGGGAGACCGCCAGCGAACCACGCATCGCTATACTCGTTCGTCGTTCCCGTTTTTCCGAAGACCTCGTATCCCGGTAGGGCCGCTCTGCGTCCCGTTCCGGCCTTGACTACGTCTATCAGCATAGATCTCATCACTATGGCGGTGGAGGACTCTATGGCCTTTTCGAGTCTCGGAGTGTGGTTTTCGAGTGTTTTATCGTTGTTATCCCGTATCTCTCTTATAGAGTAGGGGGTGACTCTTTTGCCGTTATTTGCGTAGACGCAGTAAACCGATGCCATCTCCAGAGGGGTCACGCTGGCAGTACCTAGTCCGATCGATAAAGCGGGAGATAGGTGTGGCGATGTTATACCCATCCTTCTGGACATGGACATCACCGCGTCTACACCGGTAAGATCGGTAAGCCTAACTGCGGGTGTGTTGTGAGAATGGGTAAGGGCCTCGAACAACGGTTCTTCCCCTGCGAATTTTTTGCTGTAGTTGCCGGGAGTCCAAATCTTGTCGACGCTCTCCTTTATTTCATAGGAGATGGGTTTGTCCAATATATGATCCGTGGGCATATAGCCGCTTTCCAGCGCCGCGGTGTAGAGAATCGGTTTAAAGGCCGAGCCGGGCTGGCGATAGGCCTGAGTGGCCCTGTTGAATTTGCTGATCTCGAAATCCTTCCCCCCGACCAGAGCCAATATCTCTCCTGTCTCAGGATCTATTGCTACTATGGCTCCCTCGGACTTAAGCTCTTGGATGGCCTCTTCCGCCGCTATCTGTAGATCCAGGTCGATGGTGGTATATATCTTTAGACCTGAAGAGTAGACCCTATCTCTTCCATATTTAGGCAAAAGTCTCTTGAAGAGTATATGACTCACGAAATAAGGAGCTTTGTTGACGTTAAGAACGTTTTTTACGGTGGTGTTGTTAAAAGTCAATTTTTCCGATAAGGCTCTTTCTTTCTGTTCTTCCGTTATCCACCCCAAAGTAGTCAGTCTTTGAAGGACGTATCTTTGACGGACTTTTGACTTTTTTAGATTCTTTATCGGAGAATATCTCTCCGGTGCCGCTATAAGACCTGAGAGAACAGATGCCTCAGCCAAGGTAAGATTCGACGGCGTTTTTCCGAAGTATGCCTGAGCTGCGGCCCCAACTCCCCAAGCTCCGTGTCCGAAGTAGATGGCGTTTAGATAGGTCTCAAGTATCTTATCTTTGCTGTACAGTTGTTCTATGCGAAGCGATAGAATCGCCTCTCTTCCCTTTCTCTGCATCGTCTGATCCAATGTGAGGAATAAATTCCTGGCCAGCTGCTGTGTTATCGTACTTGCGCCGTGTCCGCCTTCGCCTGAAAAGATCGATCGCAGAATCGCCAGAGGTCTTATCCCGTGGTGGGAATAAAAGGAGGAGTCTTCCGCCGCTAAAGTGGACATCACCATCCATCTGGAGATGTCCTTCAACTCGACCGGTCGCCTGTTTTCCAGAAATAGTTTCGTTATCACCTTGCCGTTTCTATCGTACACGACGCTGGCCTCGTTGGCTTTATAGGAAAGTATCTCGTCGTCGGAGGGCAAACCCTGGGCCAGCTTCGACACGATGACAGCAGTTCCGATAGCACTTAACGCGACTATTACCGTCAAAGACAAAAAGAAAAAGGTCCCCAGAATTCGCCAAATAGAAGAGGGGGCCTTCCGATTTTTAGTTTTTTTGCGTAACATGGATCACACTCCTTGAGTGGTTTTTTCGTCGAGATTATCGATACCATTGGATTATAACACCTACCTTCTCATGTCTTCATAGGAAATCCGTTCGAAAAGGGGGAAACACGAAAAAACTCGTCGAGGGGTTGCAGGATATCGAGTGAGATGTTATAGTACTTCGGTCGCCGCAGGGCGGCACGAAACTTGAAAAGAGAATACAGCGCATGAGACGAACTAGCGTAACTCGAAAAATTTTATGGAGAGTTTGATCCTGGCTCAGGACGAACGCTGGCGGCGTGCTTAACACATGCAAGTGGGACGAAGGTATATATTTGAAGGCTTCGGCTGG
>NZ_JAKGUE010000013.1 GCF_021568795.1 Dethiosulfovibrio faecalis | reverse complement strand
GGCCGAGCTCGGAAGCATCTCCGAGCGCAGGGTCTCCCGTATGGTGGACAAGAGCCTCTCCAACGGATTGCCTCCCTTTATAATCGCCGACAGCGGCGTGAACAGCGGCTTCATGATCAGTCAGTACACAGCGGCGGCGGTGGTGTCGGAGAACAAGACACTGGCCCATCCCGCTTCGGTAGACTCCATTCCCACCTCGGCCAACCAGGAAGACCACGTATCCATGGGATACTGGGCCTCCCTCAAGGGAACCAGGATACTGGAGAACGTCCAGAAGGTCTTGGGTATAGAGATACTCTCCGCATGCCAGGGAATAGACTTCTCCAAGCCTTTGAACCCTGGGAAGGGAACCAAGGCGGCCTACGATAGATTCCGTGAGGAAGTTCCCTACATAGAAAAGGACGTCTTCCTCTATCCCCTCATGGACCAGGCCATCTCCGTCGTGAAATCCGGATCCCTGGTGGAAGCGGTCGAGAAAGCAGTGGGAGAACTGGCCTAGAACAGACCAAAGAACTGCACGATGACGTTGGAACGAGACACCTCCACGGTGACTCTTATACGGTTCGTCTCAAAAAGAAAAAAAGACTAAGGGGGACGTCACCATGCTATTGCTCAATCCCGTGGTACTTTCAGTCAGCACCATGATAGTCCTGTGTCTTCTCAATCTGAACGTGATATTAGCGCTTATAATCGCCGCCCTGGTGGCGGGGCTAACCGCAGGAATACCTATAGGCGAGACCATGAGCGTCCTCATAGGTGGAATGGGCGGTAACTCCGAGACGGCGTTAAGCTACGTCCTCCTCGGAGCCCTGGCGGTAGCCATCAGCAAGACCGGACTGGCCTCGCTTCTCAGCGTCAAGCTGACCAAGGTGGTCAAGGATAAAAAGCACATGCTGCTCCTCATCATCGCCGGTGTGGCCTGTCTTTCTCAGAACCTGATTCCGGTCCACATAGCCTTCATTCCCATATTGATCCCGCCACTGCTCGGACTGTTCAACAAGCTCAAGCAGGACAGAAGGGCGGTAGCCTGTGCCTTAACCTTCGGCCTCAAGGCTCCCTACATCGCACTTCCCGCTGGATTCGGACTTATATTCCACGGAATCATCGCCAGGGAGATGACAGCCAACGGCATAGCCGTATCCGGCGGAGATATATGGCACTCCTCCTGGATACTTGGGGCGGGAATGGTCATAGGCCTTCTGGTCGCTATATTCATATCCTATAACAAGACCAGGGACTACGAAGACAGGCCTGTGGCCGGTCTGGAGGACGTCAAGGAAATTCCCGAGCACATGACCACCTCCCACTGGATGACCCTCGTCGCCGTCGTGGTAGCCTTCGTCATCCAGCTCAAGACCAGCTCTCTGCCCCTGGGTGCCGTAGCGGCTCTGGGCATAATGGTCGCGACCGGTGCGATTAAGTGGAAGAGCCTGGACGAGGTCATGTCCGGCGGCCTCGGAATAATGGGTATGATAGCGATAATCATGCTCGTAGCGGCCGGTTACGGCTCGGTCATAAGGGAGACCAAGGCGGTCGACCTCCTGGTCGAGAGCATCGTGGGAATGGTAGGTGGCAGTAAAGCCTACGGAGCCCTTCTCATGCTTACAGTCGGCCTTCTGGTCACGATGGGCATCGGAACGTCCTTCGGCACCATTCCGGTAATAGCCGCAATCTACTGCCCTCTGGCCATAAAACTGGGATTCTCTCCGGCCGCGACGGTCTGCCTCATAGCTGCGGCAGCGGCACTTGGATACGCCGGATCTCCGGCCTCCGACTCGACCCTCGGGCCCACCTCGGGACTCAACGCCGATGGACAGCACGACCACATCTGGGACACCTGCGTACCGACCTTTCTGCACTACAACATAATACTAATCGTCTTCGCAATGATCGGATCGCTGGTTATATTCTAACTTGAGATAAAACGTACAAACGAGACGAACCTCTCCAAGAAAAAGCCCGGACCTTAAAAGGTCCGGGCTTTTTGGCACGACCGTCCTTATTGACAAGATATCGGGAATGGGATAATTTATGGGTAGTCACATTTGAGACAATCTGTCCCATTTTTGGAGGTCCGCATGACAGAACGCAAAGACAAGCTGGACGCAGTCGGTAAAGTAGCGAGAATAATGGACCTGCTCTGCTCCTCCGAGCATAACCTCAGTATAAGGGACATAGAGAGGGAGACAGATATCCCCAGAAGCACCGTCCACCGTTTTCTGGCCTCCCTGGAGGAACAGGAATGGATCTACCGCGACATAGACACCGACCAATATCGCCCGGGAATAAGGTTTTTTCTTCTTCACCGAAACGTATCCTTTTACGACGAACTCATCAGAATCTCCGACCCCGTAATGCGCAAACTGGTGGAGAAAACCTCCAAGACCTCCATAATGAGCGTTATGGAAGGGAAGGAGGGACTCTGCATTCACACGGTGGAACCGACCATGTCGGTTAAATTCGTCGCCCACAAGGGAATGAAGATCCCCCTTCAATCGGGAGCGACCGGAAAAATCCTCCTGTCCTACTGCAGAGAAGAAGCTCGAGAGAAAATACTGCACAAGTCGGGATACGAAAAAGCGGCAAAGCTCAGAAAAGATATCGACGAGATCAGACTTAGAGGCTACGCCATAAGCAAAGAGGAGTGGATCGAACACGCAGGAGATATCAGCGTGCCTCTGTTCGACTCTAAAGGTTCTTTCGTAGCGCAACTGGGCATAGCGGGTCTGGTGACCAGTTTCGACGGACGAGAGGAAGAGCTGCTCGAGGATCTTCAGGAAGCGGCTAGAAAAATAGGGCGGTCCTTATAGCGATCGAGCCCTAAAATATCAGGAGGGAAAACCATGGCAAAACAGTTGATCGAGTGCGTGCCCAATTTCAGCGAAGGCAGAAGACAGGACGTTATCGAGTCTATAGTGAAACCCTTCAAAGAGCAGAAAGGCTGCTACCTCTTTGACTACAGAGCCGACGAGGACCACAACCGTCTGGTCGTGAGCCTGGCCGGAGAGCCTCAGGCGATCTCCGACGCCGTGATGGCGGCATCCAAGGTCGCGGTGGACAACATAGACCTGAACACCCACAAAGGAGCCCATCCCCGCATGGGAGCCATCGACGTCATCCCCTTCACCCCCATCAGCGGCATCTCTATGGACGAATGCGTCGAGCTGGCCCGCTCCTTCGGAAAAAGGTTCCACGAGGAGCTGAACGTCCCAGTCTACTACTACGAGGACGCGGCGATCCGCCCCGACCGCACCAGACTGGAGGTAATCCGCAAGGGACAGTACGAGGGGCTCAAGGAAGAGATAACAAAGCCCGAACGCCATCCCGATCTGGGAGAGCCCAAGCTGCATCCCACCGCAGGAGCCACGGTAATAGGGGCCCGTAAGTTCCTGGTCGCCTTCAACGTCAACCTGAACACCACCGACGTCGAGATCGCAAAGACCATCGGCAAGAGGGTCCGCGCCTCCGGCGGAGGCTTCACCGCCGTCAAGGGGATAGGTCTCGCCCTTGAGGACAAGGGAATGGTCCAGGTCAGCATGAACATAGTCGACTACGACAAAACCGCCATATACAGGGCCCTGGAGTTCATCCGTATGGAGGCGGCCCGTTGGGGAGTCACCGTAAACGGCACCGAGGTATACGGCATGATCCCGGTAGCGGCCATGCTGGACAGCGCAGCCTACTACATGCAGATAGACGACTTCGATCCCAACCAGGTACTGGAGCTCAAGCTGCTGGAGCTTATGAGAGAGGAGAATTAAAGATGACGGCCACCCTTTTCCGCAACGCCCGTATAACCACCCCCATCGGCGGCGACGCGCCCCTGGCCGGATCCGATCAGGGCCGGGTCGCGACCTATGAAAAGGGCGCCCTGCTCTGCGAAAACGGCCTCATCGCCGCCATAGGAGACGAGAAGGACGTCCTGATCAAGGCGGAGGAGATGGACGTGGACATGGAGGTGGACTGCGAAGGGACCTGCATGATTCCGGGTTTCGTCGATCCCCACACCCACATATGCTTCGCAAAACGCAGGGAGAGCGAGTTCTCCATGAGGCTGGCCGGAACTCCCTACCTGGAGATACTCAAAGCAGGAGGAGGCATCCTCTCCTCTGTGAGATCGGTCCACGAGGCCACAGAGGACGATCTCTTCGAGACGACCCTGGACAACGTCCTCTCCGCTCTCAACTTCGGCACCACCACCCTCGAGATAAAGAGCGGCTACGGACTCACCACCGAATCGGAGCTCAAGATGCTCTCGGTGATAGGTCGAATCGCCAGAGAAACCCCTCTGGACATAGCCCCCACCTTCATGGGAGCCCATGCAGTGCCCACCGAGTACAAGGGGAACCCGGACAAGTTCGTGGACATCATGGTAGAGGAGATGCTTCCTGCCGTAAAGGAACAGGGAATAGCTAAATACTGCGACGTCTTCTGCGAAGAAGGGGTTTTCACCGTGGACCAGAGCAGGAGGATACTAGAGAAGGCCAGAGAGCTTGGCTTCCTGCTGAGAATCCACGCCGACGAGGTCCACGACACTGGAGGAGCCGGACTTGCGGCGGAACTCGGGACGGTCTCGGCGGAACACCTGCTGGCGGCCAACGAGAAAAACCTGAGATCCATGGCGGTAAACAGCGTCATAGCCGACGTCCTTCCCGCCACCGCCTACAGCCTCAAGAAACCCTACGCTCCTGTAAGAAAGATGATCGACCTGGGAGTACCGGTGGCTCTCGCCACCGACTGCAATCCCGGATCCTGTTTCACCGAGTCCATACCCTTCGTGTTCGGCCTCGGGGTTATGAACATGGACATGACCGTCGAGGAAGCTCTGGTCGCCACAACCCTCAACCCTGCTTGGTCCCTGGGACTACAGAACAGGGTGGGAAGCCTGGAGGTCGGCAAGCAGGCGGACTTTTTGCTCTTGGACGGCGAAAGCCCCGCCATACTGGCCTATCACGCAGGGGTGTCTCCCGTGGTAGAGGTCTACAAAAAGGGCGTACAGGTAGCCTAAAAACGAAAAGAAAGGGGTCTTTTAAATGAAACTCTCCGAACTTACTGTAAAGGGATTCGTGGAGGAACTCGCCTCCGACTCTCCCGCTCCCGGGGGGGGCAGCGTAGCGGCCCTGGCCGCATCTCTGGGAGCCGCCCTGAGCTCCATGGTCGCCAGTCTGACCGTAGGCAAGGAAAAATACAGGGACAACTGGGATGCGATGGAAAAGGTCCGCTCCGACGGCAACGAGCTCCACCGGGCCTTTCTGAACCTGATGGAGAAAGACACGGAGGCCTTCAACCTCTTCATGGCGGCCCTCAAGATGCCAAAAGGAACCGACGATGAGAAGACGGCCCGTTCCGAGGCCATTCAGCAGGCAACGAAGAAGGCCATAGAGGTTCCCTTCGAGACCATGACCAAGTGTCTGGACATGGTAGAGCTGGCCAAGATAGCCTGCGAAAAGGGCAACTCCAACGCTGTCACCGACGCCGGATCCGCCGCCGTCCTCGCCAGAGCCGCGGCGGTAGCGGCCTCCTACAACGTCAAGATCAACCTGATGGGCCTCAAGGACAAGGCCTTCGCCGACAAGGCCAAAGTCGACATGGAGAAAACCCTGAAGCTCATCGAGGAAACATCCGCATCGATCGAGAAGGCCGTCGAGGCCGCCATAAGCTGAATAAAAAATCGCCGGAGCCCCGACCAAGGAAACTCCGACGACGACATTGAAGAACTTGGAGGTATTCTAACATGGACTATAACCAGATGACAGAGAAAACCATGACCATAAAGCTTGGAAACGAGCTTCCCGAGTATCCCGATTTCGCCAAGGGTATCCGCCGTGCCCCCGACAGGGGCTGGAACCTCAGCAAGGCCGAGACCGAGCTGGCTCTCAAAAACGCCCTCCGTTACGTCCCCAAGGAGCTTCACGAAAAGCTGGCTCCCGAGTTCATGGAGGAGCTTCGCACCATGGGACGGATATACGCCTACAGATATCGCCCGGCCGGAGAGCTCCACGGCAAACCCATAGACGAGTACAAGGGCAAGTGCACCGCCGGCAAGGCCTTTCAGGTTATGATAGACAACAACCTGGACTTCGACGTGGCCCTCTACCCCTACGAGCTGGTCACCTACGGAGAGACCGGACAGGTATTTCAAAACTGGCTACAGTACAGGCTCATAAAGAAATATCTCGAGGAGCTTACCGAGGACACCACCCTTGTCCTGGAAAGCGGCCATCCTCTTGGACTGTTCAAATCCAAGCCCGATGCGCCCAGGGTTATCCTCACCAACGGCCTCCTGATCGGCATATTCGACAACCAGGCCGAATGGCACAGGGGAATGCAGCTGGGAGTTACCAACTACGGCCAGATGACCGCCGGTGGATGGATGTACATCGGCCCCCAGGGAATCGTCCACGGAACCTTCAACACCGTCCTCAACGCCGCCAGACAGAGGCTGGGAGTCGGCCCCAAGGAAAACCTGGCAGGCATCCTGTTCGTCTCCTCCGGACTGGGTGGCATGAGCGGAGCCCAGCCCAAGGCGATCGAGATCGCCGGAGGGGTGGGAATCGTCGCCGAGGTGGACTACTCCCGCATAGAGACCCGCCACAGCCAGGGCTGGGTCAGCCGAGTCGCAAAGACCTGCGAGGAGGCCTTCTCCATGGCCAAAGAGGCGATGGAGAAAAAGGAACCTCTCTCCATCGCATATCACGGTAACATAGTGGACCTGCTGGAGTATGCGGACAAAGAGGGCATAGAGATTCCCCTTCTCTCGGATCAGACATCCTGCCACGCTCCCTACGACGGAGGCTACTGCCCCGCGGGCATGACTTTCGAGGAACGCACCGCCATGCTCCACGACGCTCCGGAAAAATTCCGTGAGAAGGTGGACGAGACCCTTCGCAGACACTACGAGGTTATAAAGAAGCTCACAGCCAAGGGGACCTACTTCTTCGACTACGGCAACTCCTTCATGAGAGCCGTCTACGACGCCGGGGTAACGGAGATATGCAAAAACGGCAAGGACACCCACGACGGCTTCGTATGGCCATCCTACGTCGAGGACATCATGGGACCGGTTCTGTTCGACTACGGCTACGGACCCTTCCGTTGGTGCTGCCTCAGCGGAAACCCCGAAGACCTTCGCAAGACCGACAAGGCCGCCATGGACTGCATCGACCCTAACCGCAGGTCACAGGACTACGACAACTGGATCTGGATCAGGGACGCGGAGAAAAACAAACTGGTGGTGGGGACCCAGTGCAGGATCCTCTACCAGGACGCCGAGGGAAGGACCAACATCGCCCTCAAGTTCAACGAGATGGTACGCAAGGGAGAGATAGGTCCGGTCATGCTAGGAAGAGACCATCACGACGTATCGGGAACCGACTCCCCCTACAGGGAGACCTCCAACATAAAGGACGGCAGCAACATCTGCGCCGACATGGCCACCCAGTGCTTCGCCGGAAACGCCGCCAGAGGGATGACCCTCTGCGCCCTTCACAACGGCGGAGGAGTGGGAATAGGAAAGGTCATCAACGGAGGATTCGGAATGGTCCTGGACGGATCTGAGAGAACCGACGAGATCCTCAAATCCGCCATGATGTGGGACGTCCTCGGCGGAGTGGCCCGAAGAGCCTGGGCCCGCTGCGACCACGCCATAGAGGTCAGCGGAGAGGTCAACGAAAAATACAGTGGAGACTACCACATAACCCTGCCCTACATCCCCGACACCGACCTGATAAGCTCGGTGGTGGACAGCGCCTGGAAGAAGAAGTAAAGTCCAAGACATACGAACATAGAAGGAGAGGTGCCCGACCGAGGGTGCCTCTCCCTTTTTGAAAACGAAAAAAGATCGGAGGAAAAGAACATGTTATCGATGATACCGCCGGAACCGGAGCTTTTCTACAGCAGAGACGACCCCATGGACCCTAGACTGGGAGACCTGGTAAAACCGGTTTCAAGAGATATCGACGAGGCCCTGAAATCGGCCCAGATAGCCCTGGTAGGTGTACCGGAGGACAGGGGAATAAAGGCCAACGGAGGCAAGCAGGGAGCCGCCCTGGGCCCGAAGGCAATTCGCCGGTCCTTCTATCGCCTGACCCCGGGGTTCGGGCTGGACGTCAGCGACCTCTCCATGGTGGATCTGGGCGACGTCCCCATAGGAGACGACCTGGCCGGAACCCACAAAAACCTCACCGAGACGGTAAAAAAGATCGTCTCCGCCGGGGTTTTCCCGGTGGTCTTAGGAGGGGGCCACGACCTCACCTACCCAGGGCTGCTCGGCCTGGTGGAGGGATCGAGTCTTAAGGAAGGACAGCTGGGAGTGATAAACGTGGACAGCCACCTGGACGTCAGGGATATGAGCCACGGCATAACCAGCGGAACCCCCTTTCGCAGGGCTCTCGAGGAACTGCCCGACAGAGCCTTACTTGGGCGATCCTTCGTCGAGTTCGGCATACAGGAACAATACAACTCGCCCCATTACTACAGGTGGGTTAAGGACAAAGGAGCCACGGTGCTGACCCTCAGCTCCGTCGGGACTAGACCGATGGAATACTTTCTGGAGGCCAGTCGGGTAGCCTGCGACGGCACCAGAGCGGTGGCCCTGTCGATAGATATCGACTCGGTCCGCAGCCACGAGGCCCCTGGAGCGTCGGCCAGCAACCCCAGAGGTTTCAAGGCCCCGGAGCTGGAGAAGGTGGCCTATCTAGCCGGAAGGACCGACAGGATAAAATATCTGGACATAATGGAGATGTCCCCTCCCCTGGACGAGGGAGGTAGAACCGCCGCCCTCTGCGCCTCAACTTTGTTCTGGTTCTGCAAGGGATTTAGAGAAAGAGGCTGACCTCGGGGGAGAGAAGCACCAGCAAATCTAAAAACTATCTAAAAATAAAAAACATCCACCCGCTTAAAGGCAACATCCTCGCGGAATAATCTAAGAATACCAGCAGCAACAGCAAGCACTGCCGACGAGAGAGAACTCTTCTCTCTCGTCGAGGACTTATCAACATAATAAAATCCACGCTGAGAAACAAACCTCTTACGCCAAAGCGCTTAATTAAAAAGCAACCAAACAAAACCTCTTAAAAACTACCCCAGCCCCAAATAATCAACAAAAATCATCTGCTTTATTTTTGATAAAGGCTATATTTTAGGGGAAATTGAACCGATAACAAAAATGGGAGGTGATATTTTTATCAGATATCGACACCTTTTGTTTTTGACAACCCAAAAGGGGCCCACCTCGATAGTCCAAAAGGGACCCACCCTCTTGTTTAATTTTCAGAGCTGACATCGGCGATTCTTTGGGCAAAGCGATAGGATTCCCCCTTGAAGACGAATATATGAGCATGATGAGTCAAGCGATCCAGCATAGCCTCAGTCATAGTTACATCCCCGAAGATCTCTGTCCAGCGACGAAATTCCAGGTTCGTGGTGATGCAGACGCTCCGTCGTTCATAGCGTTCGGCAAAGAACTGAAAGAGCATGGGGCCTCCTGGACCGAGCCCCAGATAGCCTAATTCGTCCACTATGACCAGATCGCATTTCTCGTATCGGGCAAGGGCCTTTTTGAGGCGATGTTCGTCGTTAGCGACTAAGAGCTCCTGCGCCAAGCCCATGGCGGTGGTAAATCGTACCGAATAGCCCTGAGCGATGCATGCCATGGCGACCCCTATAGCTATATGGGGTTTACCTGTTCCTGATTTCCCCAGGAGGATGAGGTTCTCCCCTTTTTTGAGAAATCCTCCATCTCCGAGCTCAAGAATTTGGTCCTTCCTGATATCCGGAGCTCTTAAGAAGTCAAATCCCGCAAGCGTCCTGGTGTAAGGCAGTTTTGCATTACGGGTGAGGAACTTAAGCTTTCGCTCCAATTTCGAACGAGATCCAGCTTCGAGACAGTCAAGGAGGTAATCTTTAGGATGTTCACCCTCTCGAAGAAGGTGATCGTATTCCGTTGCCATACCCGGCATTTTCAGTTCCCTACAGTGCTTTTCAATGGCTCTATCCCTGAGTTCGTCCATCATGACACAGCACCTCCCTGGAGAAGCCTGTCGAAGTGGTTCAGATCTGCTGGCGTCATCTCTTTGTCGCACCGGTCCAGCCGGATAGTTTTCTCCCCAAGACATTTAAGGGTGTAGGCGTCTCCGGTTTTATCGTCCATCCTCCCGTTGAGCGCGATCTGTCAAACAGCTTCTGCCGAAAGCTGTCGAAGTTCGAGAGCTTTTCCGAGGGCCCGTGTCAACTTATCCTGGGGTATCTCTCGATGAAGCATGAGGATTGCCACCAGCACACGATAGCCTTCAGGGTCGGAGCAAAGCCGTCTTCTCGCCTCTTGCCAGATAGGGCCTAACTCTCGGACAACTGTGGCGTTTTTAACCGATCTCGGCTTTTTCGCTATGGCAGGAAGATAGTGTTCCAGCTCAAGGCCCCATTTCCCCTTGTCAAAGAGTCGACGATGCTGGGCGAGAAGCGATTCCTTACCCATTATCGCCACCTCGTCCCATCTAGCGCAGACCGTGACGATTTCCCTTTCATGACCGACTGGGACGGAGTACAGGTTCCCGTCGTAACGAATCAAGGACGTAGGACTCACTCTAAGCTGAACCGTAATTGCGCAATCGAAAGGAATGGAGGGAAGGGGATTGAGATGCTTTTCTTCCTCGTTCCACCGCTTTCCTCTACGAACCAGACACCATTCCTCCAGATGAGCATTCAACGTCTCCAAGTCCGGCACCTCTGGAACCGGAACCAAGGCATTGCGTCGAACAAAGCCGACCAGATTTTCCACGGACCCCTTTTCGTTGCCCTTCGCTACTCCGCAAAATTGGCTTTCGAAAAGGTAATGTCCTTTCAGGCTGGAGAACCATGGGTTTTCGACTCTCTTCGGACCCTTCAGGACCTTGCTGACCGCAGAAGAGAGGTTGTCGTAGAGGCATTCCTTGGGAATACCTCCAAAAAACTCAAAACCGTAACGATGACCTGCCAGAAAGCTCTCCTGCTTGGCGTTTGGGAAGGCTCTAACGTAGGGGGCTCCGCTGTAGCGTAGCCTCATACAAAAAAGAAATACCTTTCCGTTCCCCCCTCCAATACGGACTGTCGCCTCTCCCCAATCCACCTGCCCCTGCTCTCCTGGTTCCGCACTGAGGGGAATAAATGAACGAGGATCTGGATCGATCTCTTTTCGAAGCTCCCGAACCAACGCTCGTATCGTCGACTCTGCCCCTTGAAAATCGTATTCAACGACCAGGCGGTCGTAGATTCTCTTCGCTGTGTGCCGTTGCTTCTTGGGAGCCTCGAGATCCTTCTTCAGCCAGGAAAGAATCACGGGACAATACGGCCCCGTCACGGGCTTGAGACGAGAAAGATTACGTGTGTATCGCGGTATCGACGAGTCGACCAAAAATTTACGAATGGTCTTGCGGCTCATCTTATGCGTCCGAGACAATTCTCGAATCGATACCCCTTTGCTGAAATGCTGTTTTCGGATAAACTCTTTGTCGACCATCCCGTACATCTCCTCTCATCTCCCCGGAAAAGATTAGTCCTCTCTTCCGAAGATGATACATGGACTTGTCGGGGTGGTCCCTTTTTCGGCTATCAAAGAGCCCTAAAGTGGGCCCCTTTTAGAGTATCAAACACAACCTTTTTCAGCAGCAGGAACAACAGTAAAAACAATCTTGCACCATATCTCTAAGGAGGAGTGTGACATGAAACATACAATCAGTTCAAAAATAACATGCGCATTCTTTTTATTGGCTCTGATCTTTTTATCAAGAGCCGAAGCTGATCCAAATGTAAACGTGACAACATGGGATCTAACGGAAACAGACAATGTAATTCAATTTAAATTCAATGGGAGCCAATACAAGGAAATTCCTCTAGGAGAACACCGCCCAGCATGGGATAAATCAGCCTCAAATATTAAATCTCAATACCCAAAACCTAACTATTTCACCACTTGGCCCTCAATGAAAAATATTGAAGAACAAGTATATTGGTACCATAGACCAACAGATATGTTATATATCGCTGTAGCTAGCATGGCCATAAAAAAGCTACCACCATCAGAACTAGACCCCAATGATATTCCTTATCATTATGGGATAAGGGGAGAGTATAATCTCTCTCCAATAAACGTAGCGGAACAATTTCGTCATAGCGCTTTTTTAAGCATGAAAAAAGTTAACAACGGAACATGTTGGCCTATTCTTATCATAGGAGAAGGGGCTAACGCAAAAACAATATATGGGTATATGGGTAACTCAGGTTCTCCCCATGTGGGATATATCCATTTTTTCCCTCTTTGGCAAGTCAGTGCTTTAAATCCTAATAAGCTCCCAGAGGGAACCTTTACAGCAAAAGATATCTCAGGTGTAACAATGTCTCAAAAAATAAAGTTTGGAAACACAATTTTTGCAAGAGAGCTAAAATACTATCCATAAAAACAATTCAAAAACAACCTTATAGAAAGGTGGGGAGTTAATGCATATAGATGGAACTAAGCTGGAATTAGGGGTCTTCGCCAACTGGAAAAATCCAGGGATGATCAGCCCAACTCAGCGAATTGCAGGATCCATCCCATTAGGAACCTTTGGCGACTCACTGAAGATCTCCGACCTAGGGAAAAGACTTCAGATAAGAAGTGAGGAAACCACTCTATGGAACGATAAAACATCCTCAAACAACGCCGACCCGGCTCTCAAGCTCATGGACGAGACCATCTCCAAGCTGGGAGAGACCCTGGAAGAGATGAGAAAAATCTCCGTCCTGGCCGAGGATACAGATCTATCCGACTCCGACAGGATTCGATTGCAGATGAGGATGAGGGGGCTTCAGGAAAACGCCAAAAAGGATATATGGTCCATGGGACTGAAGATGGCGGGAAAAAGTGGCTCAGAAGCGGAGGCCTTGGCGGCGTGCGCCTCTAACCTGGTGTTCGAACAAGGCGGCGGCTATTACGGGATGCCTACCACCATGGAGGGACAGGAAAACCCCGACATGCTCCAAAGGGCCCTGACAAGAGCCGAGAATGGGCAGGAGTGGGACGTTGCCGAGGTGATGGAGTCGGTGGACCAACTATCGGAGGTCAAGGTCATACAGGGCCCGTCCATATCGGTGGAAGGATCCTGGGACGACTCTAAGCTGCCGGATGAAGTCGATCCAGATGCCCCTAGGATGTACGTAGCAAAGGCGTGGAAGACCCGTTACAAGGTGGTAGACGACCCAGAGGAACTCACGGTCCGACAACGTCTTGAGGCAGACCCAAGGGTCATCCTGATAATGGATCCAAAGTCAGCTGTAAAGGCCACGGAACGAATCGACCGGGAGATAGAGACCCTTAAAGAGTTGAGGAAGGATCTGTCGTCGGTCATAGCCCATGGTTCAACGATAGGGGGAGAGACCGAAGGGAACGCCAACCAGTCCGAATCCCGATTCCGGGTTTCAACCTCTTTAGGTATCATGGTGGCAACTCAGGATAAGCCCGGCGATTTCAGACTTACCGAACCCATCGGAGCAGCAGGAAACATGTTTGCTCACTTGGACTCGACCTTAAAAAATCAGATCGCCAGACGGTTGGGAATAGTGGCACCAGACGGCTATAGTCCCGAGCTATACAGAACCGTTCATACGTTCGTATAATGCCCAAAGGGTAAGAGAGCGGCTCTCTAGAGCTTCGCTCTCTTACCCTTTTTTATAACATCATCGATCATAGCCAATAGCTAAAACTGATAGATCGGAACCTTTCGACACGAGTCTTACATATAGGTATGGAGTACACACTTGAGAGACCGGGTCATCTGCCCTATACTACTTTGACAAACTAACGTGATCACAGCAACACCAAAGGGGGCTTCGAGGTGAAGATACTTAAAAGGCCAACGAAAAAGGGACAAGAAGAGAACGAATCGCTTAGAACAACGGTATCGAGAATAGTTCTATCCGTGCAGGATTCAGGAGACGAGGCCCTATTGGACTACTGTCGTCGCTTTGACCTGTCCACGAGGGAAACTCTTCGGATATCTCAAGAAGAAACGGATGCAGCTCTAGCATCCACCGATCCAGAGCTCCTGAACTATATAAAGACCGCCGCACACAACATAAGGGCTTTCGCCGAAAGACAGAAGGAGACCTTGGCGGACCTACCGGAGCAGGAACTATCGCCCGGCGTCTTTCTGGGACACAGGGCCATCCCGGTTGAATCCTGCGGCTGCTACGTCCCGGGAGGGGGTTATCCCCTCTTCTCCACCGCCCTCATGCTGGCCATACCGGCCTCGGTAGCAGGGGTTAAGAGAATCGTGGCCTGCTCTCCTGTCATGAAGGGCACCGATAAAATCCACCCAGCGACCCTGTCTGCCCTTTCCATAGCGGGAGTGGACGAAATATACGCGGTAGGCGGAGCTCAGGCCATAGCCGCCATGGCGTTCGGCACCGAGCAGATAGCCCCGGTGGACGTCATAGCCGGCCCCGGAAACCGCTACGTCACGGAAGCGAAAAGACAGTGCTACGGCCAGGTGGGTATAGACTTCGTGGCGGGCCCCAGCGAGGTGCTCATAATAGCCGACGAAAGCGCCGATCCGGAGATACTGGCGGCGGACATACTGGCCCAGTCGGAGCACGACCTCAACGCCAGAGGAATCCTTCTGTGTACAGACAAGGACATCGCCAATGCCACAGCCTCGGCGGTGGAGAGACAGCTGAAGGACCTCGCCACCGCCGAGATGGCCGGAAGAGCCTGGCGGGAAAACGGCGAGATCGTCATAGTAGACTCGCTGAAACAGGCCTGCGAGATATCGAACCGCTACGCCCCGGAACATCTGGAGCTGGCCGTCCGAGACCCGGAAACCCTCATACCGGCACTGACGAACTACGGAGCCCTGTTCATCGGGGAGATGTCCGCCGAGGTGTTCGGAGACTACGTATCCGGCAGCAACCACACCCTGCCCACCCTTAGGGCGTCTCGCTACACAGGCGGGGTCTGGGTCGGGACATTCACTAAGATCTGCACATCTCAGAGGATGACCCCGGAGGGAGTAGCGCGGCTCGCCCCAGTCGCCGAAGCCATGGCCAAGGCCGAAGGGCTTGAGGCCCATGGGAAAGCCGCATCGATAAGGCTCAAAAACAAATGATCCTATAAAAAAGCGGAGGCCGCTATGAAGATCGACGGTCTCCGCTCATCTTTTCTATCTCCACCAGCAGATGTAGAAGATAGAGCAAGGTAGCTCCGTTAAGGCTCAAGATAATCCCGATAACCGTTCCGGGCAGAAGCCGGGATATCAGCATAGAGGCTCCGAAGAGTATCGAGAACATGTTCACCGCCACCTGGACTCTACCCAACCTCTTCAAGATGGCGAAATCGGGGCCCCTTCCCCTTCTCGACCACAGCTTGAACATGCCTATCGCCCCGCCAAACACGTTCAGGATCCCCACAGCCACGGTCAAGAAGGGCACCAGAAGCTCGGGAACCATGCAGGAAGCCGTTCCCAACACGGTGAAGAGCAACCCAACGAGGAGAACCGCCGGAGTTCTGGAAAAAGAGCCCACCGGAGTGTTGCCGAAAGCCAGCATCTGTACGGCGAATATAACCATCAGCAGACCTAGCTGAGCTCCTGCGGAAAAGGGCAGTAAGCCCAAGCTCACCGGAATCAGCAGCACCCCGAGCAAAACCATGAAGACCCCCACCAAGAGGATCATGGATTTATCCGGTGACAGATTTCCGGTACGAGCGGGAGGATGATCCCGATAGACCGGCACCAGAACGAATGCCAGATACACCAGAGAAGCTCCATAGGCCATCAGAAGTACCGAATACTGCCGAGCGGAGAGGATCTCTCGAGACCACAGGGACAGGCCTATCGACATGGAGAGCAAATAGGCGGCCCCGCAGGCCGCCGCCAGATGGAGGAACACTCCCCCTAGCCTCAACCAAGTCGCCAACCTCCTACCGTCCAGACACAGACGGACGAACATGGCCGCTCCGCCCACACCCATCGAGCCCAGAAGCACCAACCTGGGCACGACGCGAAACAGACCGGGGATAAAGCAGGTCACAACACCTATCCCGGCCAGGACTACCCCCAGAACGGTCCATAGAGGTCCGCGCCCCACGTCTCCGAAAGGAGCCTTCCCCAAAGTGATGATCTGCACCGCCATGACGAACATGAGCAACCCCAGAAGACCGTTCTCGTAGTAGGGCAAAATCCCTCTCGATATAGGAAACAGCAGGGCCGACGCGGTCAGGGAAATGACCCCGGCCGTCAGGAGTACCGCGGACTCGGTGGAGACTGCCATCTCAGCCCGTAAAAAATCTCTCATATCCATCGGGAAAATCCACCCATGCTAAAAATAGGTCCCCTTCGTCCTGTAGTTCTCCCTACGAACCGAGGCCAGATCCCTGGCCAGTTTATCAAACTGATCACGGTCCTCCCGATAAAGACGATCCACTTCCCT
Source organism: Dethiosulfovibrio faecalis (assembly GCF_021568795.1). Taxonomy (NCBI): domain Bacteria; kingdom Thermotogati; phylum Synergistota; class Synergistia; order Synergistales; family Dethiosulfovibrionaceae; genus Dethiosulfovibrio; species Dethiosulfovibrio faecalis. The sequence continues at coordinate 59,117 of NZ_JAKGUE010000013.1, read as the reverse complement.
TATCGACTGGGGGAAAACTATCAACAACATTTTATCTTCCACCTCCTGAAGGACGTAGTCCACCGCCTCGTCCACCGAGATGGAATCCGGCGGCGGCTCGAGACCGTCGAAAATAGCGGTACGGACGTTCCCGGGACAGAACACGCTGAAGTTCAACCCCTCGCACTCCAGCTCGTACTGTAGACACTCGGTCATCGATATGACCGCACTCTTGGTAGCGGCGTACACTGCCTGATACGGTATCGGAACCTTCCCGGCCACGGAGCCCGTGTTGACTATATGTCCGAAGCCCTGGGACCTCATGATAGGGATAGCCGTGTAGGTTCCGTGCACCACCCCCATGAGGTTCAGGTCCACGACGGACCGCCACATCTCGAAGGTAACCTTCTCCACCGGCAAGGTCAGGCCGACACCGGCGTTGTTGAACAGAAAGTCCAGATGTCCGTCCAGATCCCTGGCCCTTTCCAGAACGAGCCTCACCTGATCTAGAGACGTGACGTCCGTAAGGGCGGAGAAGACCCGCCCCGGATACCTGTCGTCCAGTTTACCCGACTCCCTGGTGAGGTTCTCCTCGTTGAAATCGGCCATGAAGACCGCCCTCGACCCTCTGGCAAGAAGCTCCTCCGTCAGGCCGAGTCCTATGCCGGAAGCCGCTCCCGTTACTACCGCTACCTTGTCCTCGTAATATCCGTTCATGACAACACCCTCGAATCGGCCACGTTTAATCTGGCGGATCCCTGAAACATAGAGGCTTCCATCCATCGGACCACCGGCAATCGGGCAAGTTCGCGAATTATGGAAAACTGCCCCGGATGCCGTTCTTCTCCTAAGTCGGTCCAGTTAAGGCTTCCCTCTCCGGTCCACATACGCACCACATCCATCTCCTGAGGATAGAGAGTCGCCTGGCTGAGGGCGGCCCCTCCCTTTCCCAGATCGGGAATATATCTCCAGCCGAAGAAGTTGACCTCCCGGTGATTCTCGAGAGCACCGGACTTCAACTCCACCTCTTCTTGCCTGTGGAAGTCCATGGAGAGAAAGGTAGAGCCCTCGTAGGAAGCTCCCGTGTACCAATGCTCCTCCTTGTGCCGCTCCGACGGGATATCGGCGTAAAGCTTGGGCATACCGTCCTCCTCCCTGCCTCCTATGATGGGACAGGCCTTGTTCTCCCATATGACAAGAACGTAGTCGCCCACGAGCCCCTCTCCGTTTCCCATATATCTCACGGGAACGGAGGCCTGGATCAAACGGTACTCCCCTCCGGCCATCCAGTCCACGTCGCGGCAATTGGAGTACTGGACGTCGACCCTGGGTTTCAAGATCTCGAAATCCTCCGGAACAAACCGGGCGATGCTTTCCGGATCTATCTCGAAGGGCACGGAGATACAGGTCATATCCCCATAGACCACCCTCACTGGATAGAACGGATGGCCGGAGAAATGAACCGGCATCTTATACACAAAGTCATCCTTGAAACGAAACCGACCTCTCATGACTCACCTCCATGCGGCAAAAAATAGACCGACTTTAAGAGTCCAACAGAGCTACCGCCCGAACGGGTGCCCCGTCGGAATCGGCTATTTTCAGAGGAAGACAGCACAGGGTCACCGAAGATGGAAGATCCTCCAACCCCGTGAGATTCTCCACTATGACCATACCGGCCCCTAGAAAGACCCTGTGGTTCGGAAGATCGAGCGAATCCACCGGGTCGACCGATATGGCGTCTACGCCTATACCCTTTATCCCTTTATCCACAATCCATTCACAGGCCTCAATGGACAAAACGGGAAATCCCTCGAAGTACTCCGCCTTTCCCCACATGTCGGACCATCCGGTACGGTAGAGGAAAAAATCGCACCCCTCCAGATCGTCGCCATAACGCTCCAGTTCGGAAAGCCCTATGGTCCCAGACAGTCCTGAAAAATCCGCCACCACGGCCCTTCCGACGAAGCGATCCGCCGAGATCTGATCCAGGGTAGCCCCCTCCTTTAGTATATGGGCGGGAGCATCCATATGGGTTCCAGTATGGCTGAACATGGTTATGAGCTTCTCAGCGAAACCCTCCTTTTTCACGGTTGTAGCCTGAACTATCTTTGGCGGCTCGGTGCCGGGATAGACCGGCATACCTTCCCTTATGACCTGAGTAAGATCCACGACATTCAAAACGATCACTCCAATAACATCTCTTATTATAAAAAGTCGTAATCCATCTTTTCTCTCAAAATTCTCATGTTCTTTCCGATACTACACCTAAGCCATTAACATATCAAGAAAAACATTTAGCACGTCTCATTTGAAAAACAGAATTAACTTAAGACACAAGAAAGGAGAAGGCCCCGTCGAAAATAGACGGGGCCTTCTCCTTTCTTACAAAGCTATTTTCTAGTTACTGGCCGATCACCCTGGGGTCGTCCATCTCGCAGTAGAAACGGAACTGACCGTCCTTGATTATCTGGGCGACAGGCGCCTTGATGACCTCGCCGGTCTCGGTGAACTTGACCTTTCCCGTAAGCCCCTCGACCTCGGACTTGGCTATGGCGTCCTTGACCTTGTCTCCATCGGTGGTCCCGGCGGTCTTTATACCGTCGACCAGGACCATGAAGGCATCGTAGGCAGAGGCCCCGACCATGCAGGTATCCACCTCGAAACGCTCCTTGTACTCCTTGAGGTACTTCTGAACGAAGGGACGAGGATCGTCTCTGTTCAGATTGGTAGCTATTATGAAGCCCTCGGAGGCGTCTCCGGCGATCTTGGGAGTCTCCGGCGAATCTGCGCCCTCCTCTCCAACGAACTGGGCGGTGATGCCCATCTCCCTGGCCTGTTTGAGCATGGGGCCGGCCTGAAAGAAGTATCCGCTGGCTATGACTACGTCGGGGTTCTCCTCCTTGATCTTGGAGAGATAGGCCTTGTAGTCCTTCTCACCGAAAGGATATGCTTGGTCGGAGAGCACCTTCACGTCAGGAGCGTATTTCTCGAGATACTCCATGGTGCCGGTGGAAAGGGTCCTGCCGAAATCGTTGTCGGCATGGATCAAAGAAACCGTCTTGGCCCCCAGCTTCTCTACCGCCAGATAGGCGCATCCACGACCCTCGAGCTCTCCTAGGAAACCGATCCGGAAACAGTAGTCGCCGGCGGCGGTAACGTCGGGATGAAGGGCATAGGCGGCGACGAAGGGGATCTCCTCCTCCTGAAAAATGGGAGCCACCGCTCTGGTCGGAAAACTATAGGAACCTCCGACAACTCCGACGACCTCGTCTCTCTCGAGCAGTTTGTAGGCCAATCCCACAGCTTCTTTGGGTTCGTTGCGATCGTCGTAGTAGACCAGCTCGACCTTCTTGCCGAGAAGTCCACCGGAGGCGTTCAGTTCCTCCACAGCCATGACGACGGAGTTCTTGACGTTTATCCCGTCATCGGCACCGTTTCCGGTCAGAGGAGCGAGAAGACCGATCTTTATGGTGTCCTCCGCAAAGACGGATCCCACTAACAGAGAAAGGACGAAGACGATCGACAACCCCAATTTCAACAGCTTATTCATGGTACGCACCACCTCCAAGGTAGGTATGACCGCTCCCAGGAGCAGCCTGACGCTTTATAGGTATCAGAGGCCCAGATAGGCCTCTCGAACCCCGGGATCCTCCATCAGATCCCCGGCGGATCCCTCCATAACCAGGTTCCCCGCCTCCAGCACGTAGCCTCTGTGGGATATCTCCAAAGAGGCCAGGGCGTTCTGTTCAACTATCAGGATGGTGAGGCCGTATTCGTGGTTGAGATGTTGTAAAATCTCGAAAACCTTGTCCACCAATATAGGCATCAACCCCATGGACACCTCGTCTACGAGCAATATGCGAGGCTCCGAGACCAACGCCCTGGCGATAGAAAGCTGCTGCTGCTCCCCTCCGGACAGGGTTACTGCGGCCTGATCCCTCCGTTCCTCCAGTACGGGGAAAAAGCTGTATATCCAACTCAGTTTTTCCTCTAGGTCTATCTTATCCCTCATGCCGTATATGCCGGTCTGAAGATTTTCGTAGACCGAAAGCCAAGGGAAAACCCTCGCCCTCTCAGGAACGATCCTTATGCCCTCTCTGGCCCTCATGTGGGAGGGCATGGACGAAAGATCCCGATCCTCCAGGAACACCGCACCGGACGAACTAGGCACAATACCCATCACCGCGTTCAGGATGGACGTCTTGCCGGCACCGTTGGCCCCTATTATGGAGACCAGCTCCCCCTCCTCCACGTGGAAGGATACTCCGTGAACCGCCCGGACCTGACCGTAGGATATGTGAAGATCCTCAATTCGAAGCAACATCGCCGGATCCCCCCTTTCCCAGATAGGCCTCTATGACCTTGGGATCTTTGACCACTTCCTGAGGCTCTCCCTCGGCCAGCTTTCTGCCATGATCGAGGATGACGATCCGTCGGCTCAGCTTCATGGCCACCTTCATGTTGTGCTCTATCAAGAGTATAGAGATGCCGTCGGAGGCGAGATCCATAACCAGATCCTCCATCCGCCCTATCTGTTCGTGTCGAAGTCCGGAAAAGGACTCGTCCAGGAGGAGCAATCGGGGCTCCAGGGCCAGAGCTCTGGCTATCTCCAGTCTACGATGGTCTCCGAGAGGCAAAACGGAGGCCTTTCTATCGGCATGACCTCTCAGGTTGACCCTATCCAGGATCCCCATCGCCCTGTTCCTCACCGACCTGCTACCCCAGAAACCCAAGGTCTTGGATAGGCTGCGATAACGTCTAATACCCAATGCCACTACGACGTTTTCCAACACGGTAAGGCCGGAAAAGGGCTTCACTATCTGAAAGGTCCGTCCTATTCCCAGACCTGCCATATCGTGGGGGGCTTTTCCGTCGGTACGCTTTCCGTCGAAGGTGATACTTCCTCCGGTGGGAGTGTACACCCCGGAAATCATATTGAAACAGGTGGTCTTTCCCGCTCCGTTGGGCCCCAGAAGTCCTAGGATCTCCCCTTTTTCAAGCTCGAAGGAGACCCGATCCACCGCCTTCAAACCTCCGAAATGCTTGGAAAGATCGGATACGGATAGAAGGACATCGCTCATGATCTGTCACCTCCGACATGTCTGCCGATTATCCTGGAGACCACGCTCTCCTCACCGAGCAATCCCTGGGGCTGAAAGCGGATCATCCCCAAAAGCAAAAGACTGTAAATCAACATCCTGTACTCCATCAGAGGACGGGCCAGTTCAGGCAGGGATCCCAGTATGATAGCCCCTACCAGAGGTCCCCAGAAAGTCCCCATGCCTCCTAAGACGATGAGAGACAGAAGCATGACGGAAACGGGAAACCCAAAATCGGAGGGAGCGATAAACCTCATCTGATGGGCGTAGAGAGCCCCTCCTATGCCGGCTATAACCGACCCCAAGACGAAGGCCACCAGTTTGAACTTAACGGGAGAGACTCCCATGCTGGATGCGGCGGTCTCCTCCTCCCTCAGGGATATACAGGCCAATCCCATCCAGCTTCTGGAAAACCACCAGGACAGGAACATAACCAAAGCCAGGAAAACCAGGCAAAGGGCCAGGAACTCGCCTCCCTTGAGTTTATTCCCCAGAAAGACCACTCTGGGAATGCCGCCCAGACCGAGAGCTCCTCCGAAAAAGGGCACGTAGAGAAACAGTGACTCGACGATAAAGTTTATGCCTATGGTGGTTATGGCCAAAAAGTCCGCCTTTAGACGAAGACTGGGAAGACCGCAGATTATACCTATAACAGCACATATAGCTATCACCAGAGGCAAAGCGGCCCAAAAAGACAGACCGGCCTTGGTGGCCAGCAATCCGGCACTGTAGGCTCCTATTCCGAAAAAAGCGGCGTGTCCCAGAGATATCTGTCCGGCGTATCCTACTATTATGTTCAGTCCGTAGGCCACTATGGCCTGAATGGAGATGAAAGTGGCGACGGTAATTATATAGCTCATGACGACACCTCCCCTAACTCCGTTTTCCCAACAGGCCCTGAGGACGCCACATAAGAACGACTATCATGGCTATGAAGGCAAGGGCGTCTCTTGGAAGGGGGATACCGGCGTAGCCTATGAGAAGGGTCTCCGCCACTCCAAGGGAGAGGGAGCCCACCACCGCTCCCGGGACGGACCCCAGGCCGCCCACCACTATGAGGGCCAAAGCCTTGTATGCCGGTATGGCTCCCATGCCGGGAGAGACTGTATTGTAGAATATCCCCACCAAGATCCCCGCCAGGGCGGCCACGGCCGAACTGACGAAGAAACTGAAATCGACCATGAAACGACTGTCTATGCCCATCGCACCGGCTATAGGCATATCCTGAGAGGCGGCCCTCATGGCAAGACCGGTCTCGGTCTTGGTGGTGATGAACCACAGAAGGAAGAATACTACCGCGGTTATGACGTATATCCCCATAAGGTTGGACGAAACGTGAATACCTCCCAGATCGAAACTCGGGAAGGGAAGCTCCAAAGAGAAAGTCTGCACCGATGGACCGGCTACCAGACGGACGAGTTCCTCCATACCGGTAAATATGGCGATACTGCTGATGAGAGGAACGTAAGGCGGGTATTTCAAAAGAGGAAAATAAACCAGCCGCTCTATAGCGACCCCTATGAAACCGCATGCTATCATGCTGACGACCATAGCGAACCATATGTTGCCCGTGACGGAATAGACCCCTATTCCGATGTAGGCTCCGGCCATATAGACCCCGGCGTGAGCCACGTGAAGGACCCCCAAAACGCCGTAGACTAAAGCCAGGCCCAGTGAAATCAGGGCGTAGGTCGCCCCCGTAGCCAGGCCGTTCAAGAACTGTTCCGCGAAAAGATACATTATCCCCCTCCTCAACCTCGCAAACCCCAATATTTCGACAAGCCGCAAAACCCCAATAAAACATATTATAGAGACATAGCCACTCTTCTTCAATAAACGCCGGGGCGTCCCATTAATGGGACGCCCCGGCGTTTATTGACATAAAAATTCGCTAAGAAAGATACCGCTCCACAAAAGAGGAATCCTCCATAAGCTGCAGACAGGCATCCACGACCTTCGGATCGTAGCCGGACCCTCTGTTGAGCTTAAGTTCCTGAACGGCCTCCTCTATACCTAGGCCGGGCCTGTAAGGACGATGGGAGGATATCGCCTCCACGACGTCTGCGACGGCAAGGCACCGGGCCCCCATGAGTATCTCGTCTCCGGACAACCCCTTGGGATACCCAGACCCGTCCAACCTCTCGTGATGCTGCCTCACCATGTCTGCCACGGGCCAGGGAAACACTATGGACCGAAGCATATCGAACCCAGCCTCGGGATGGGTCTGAACCATCTTGAACTCCAGTTTGTTCAACTTGGCCGGTTTAGTAAGGATCTCCGCAGGAATGGCGATCTTACCGATATCGTGAACCAGCCCGGCTATCCGGACACCCTCGACCTCGTCCTCCGACATTCCTACCATCTCGGCCAAAGTGGCGGCAATGGAGGCAACCCGTCTCTGATGTCCCGCCGTGTAGGGATCTCTGGATTCCACTATCTTTCCCATGGCGTCGACGACACCGATAACCGTATCCCCCAGTCTGGCGTTGGCGTCCGCCAGTTCGGAGGTTCGAAGCTGAACCAGACGTTCCAGATCTTCCTTGTAGAGGGTAAGCTCTCTCTCCGACCTGGTCAGCTCGTCGACCTTTAATTCAAGATCTTCGTTGAGGCCTCTGACCATGGAAAAAAGCTCCAGATACTGTAGGACACTGGCGGCGGAATTCAGAACGACCGTCACGAAATAAAGATGGGAATCCAGAAGGGTTCCTCTATCGGAATTCATAATTCCCAAAAACATGCCCATGGTCCTGGTGGAAGTCGACATCGCGTGAAGCAAAACGGTGTTTTCTCCGTCGGAGGCTTTCAGCAAAACCGGCTTGTTGCGGTTAAGGGCCCAGGCGAAACTGCCGTCTTTTAACAGTATTTTCCTCTCCGCCTCCAGTCTTTCTCCGTCCCCCTCAAACCGAGCCAGGGAAAAGGCGGCCTCGTCGTCCACCAGATAAAACCCGGCGGAGGAACACTCGAAAAGTCGCTTCAACCTCCGCAGGGTCTCTCCCAGCACGACCTCTCTGGAAACGGTAGAACCCGACAGGAACGAAAAATCGTTGAGCCTCAAGACTATATCCAACACCTTATCGACAAAACGATGACGTTCCTTCAACGAGGCCAGCTGATACTCAAGATCGTCGGAAACGCCTCTGTACCTCATCCTCCGATTCCCCCTAGAAAAACGTCCACTATCTCGGACCTCTGCCTGTCGAACTGCTTCAGTACAAAGACAAGCTCGTTGTAGGACAGACCAAGAGAGTCCACCACTCCGTCGTCGAGGACGGGCACGAAGTAATCACCGGCGAAACCGGAACCGAAAGCACAGGCCATGGCCTCGGCAAGACGAAAGACCGAACTTTCCAACTCCCTGCAGTCGGGGAAAAGCCTCGACTCTGTCACGGACCATGCCAGCTCAGGAGGCAGGCACCACCTGGACAGGAGAACGGAGGTCACGTGAGGGGAGCTGTAACCGAAAATATCCCTCTCTGCCTCTATGGTCGTCTTGCCACCATAAGCGGAGGACAGGACCCTGCAAAACTCCCTGGGCATCCGTTCCATCATCACCATTCGCCCCAGGTTCATCAACATACCCCCGATGAAATAGCGGGAATCGTCTCCTCTGAAGCGGCGACCGGCGAACAACCTGGCGAAGATGGCACAGCAGATCGAGTGTTCCCAAAAATGCGCCATGTCCAAGATAGGATCGTCTATACTTCTGAAATGGGTGATGGATGCCACCTGTATGGCCAAAGACATGAGATCTCCGCTGCCGACTATGGCGACCGCCTGTTCTATTGAATTTATGGTTCTCGGAAATCCGTAGAGAGGGCTGTTTACGAGACGAAGCAACTTTGCGGAAAGGGCGGAATCCTGCTCCACCACGTAGGCCACGTGAGAAGCGGAACTCCGGGGAGATTCTATGACGTCTATTATCTGTCCCAGGACAGGAGAATAGGAGACCAGACCGGGCTCCTGAGATACAAGGGACTCCAGGGATAAAACATCCGACTCTCCTTCCAGGTCGATAGGAAGAGAGGCGTTCAGACTGAGCATTACATTTCGCTCACCGGCCAAGTCGATGAACCAGTCTCTCAAAACCCCGGGGGACAGATAACGAAAGGGGCTCTCAATACCGTCGGACTCCACCGCTCTAACGGAGAGGATCTCCCCCGGAAGGATATGGTCGTCGCGAACATCTGCCTCTACGACACCCCAGGATCGGAGTATATCCAGACATCTATCGCTCACCGTCGTCCCCTCGGCGAGGATAAAACGACCGTTAGGGGCAAAGAGATCTCTTCTAAGGACACGCCCTTCAAGGGCATCTATACCGATAATCGCCATTGACACCCCTCCATGTGAGAATCCTAATCCCCATGGAAAAGTTTACCACATAGACGTTATCTTCTCTAGCGCTACGAGCCCTAGCTACAACGTGACCGGGACCTCCTGGGACGGGCACACTCTGACCCACCGTCCCGACTCGTCCTTATCCCACACAAAAGAAACTTCGGACCGATAAGCCGAAAAGACCTTTGAACCGTCCATATACCAATTTCCGCAGCTGTCTTTTTCCCACATAGAGGGCACCTCCAGTAATCTTTTGGACTCAAGTACATTATACAACCGGTTGCATGAACCTGCAAGCACAAAAACCTACCGACAACGATATCGAGTTGACATACGGACCTTACTGGTGTACAAGTTGTGTTGGAACTGGGGGAGTCGGTGTCCCGGCTGAGAGGAGGCGTTAAGCCTCGACCCCTGGAACCTGATCCGGATCATGCCGGCGCAGGGAAGTTGCTCCTTTCTATCACACCCCCTCTCAAAAGGCGGATCTTCCCTCCTCCGGCAACATCATATAGAGGAGGACTCACCCATGAAAGGCAACACCCGAATACTCGTAGAAGGAGCCCTAGCGGCATCTTTAGCCCTGGCTTTATCCTACGTGAAGCTCTTCCGAATGCCTCAAGGAGGCTCCATAACCCTCGAGAACGTCCCGCTGCTGATCTTCGCCCTACGATACGGCCTCAAGGCCGGTTTCGGAGCCGGAGCTGTGGCCGGACTTCTCCAGCTCATACTGGGAGGCTACGTAGCCCACCCAATACAGGCTCTGCTGGACTACCCGATAGCCTTCGGTGCCCTGGCTCTGGCCGGAGCGACTCCCAGACGACACTGGATCGGCATAACCGCCGGAACCTTGGCCAGACTGTCCTGCCACGTGGCCTCCGGGGTGGTCTTCTTCGCCAGCTACGCGCCGGAAGGACAGAACCCTCTCCTATATTCACTGGTCTACAACGGCAGCTACATGGTTCCTAACCTCCTGATATCCATACTGCTCATAGAGATCCTCTGGAAGAGGCTCCCATCTCCCGCCGGACGATGACTCTGCTCTCCGTCTCGAAACTGAGAAAAAGCTTCGAAGGCCTGTTGGTGCTTTCCGAACTGGACCTCGAGGTAGAGCCTGGAGAGTTCGTTTCCATGATAGGACCATCCGGCTGCGGCAAAAGCACCCTTTTCGACCTACTGACCGGATCGGTGTCACCCGACGAAGGAGTAATTTCGTGGAAGGGAGCTCCGGTCGAAGACCTGTCTTCTCTGACGGCCTGGATGTCCCAATCGGACCTCCTGCTCCCCTGGTTGACCCTGAGGGAAAACGCCATGCTCCCGATCCGGCATCCCACGAAAAAAGACGAAAAAAGAGGAGACTCTCTGTTGGTAAGGCTCGGACTTCGAGGTTTCGAAAACTACCTTCCGGGGAAAGTCTCGGGGGGGATGAGACAAAGATGCGCCTTGGCCAGGACCATACTCTTCGACAGAGAGCTGATACTTTTAGACGAACCTTTATCCGCACTGGACGCCCTTACCAGACAGGGACTTCAGGGAATGCTGGTAACCCTGCAGAAAGAGTTCGGGAAAACAATTGTCATGATAACCCACGACGTAGAGGAGGCTTTGGTCACCTCGGACAGGCTGGTCACACTGTCTCAAACGCCGATGAAGATCACCGGCAACTATCGCCTCCAAGGGGATAAGCCCAGACACAGAGACGATCCCTACCTTGTGGAGCTTCGAGGGACCATCATGGACGTTCTACAGGGGGGGGCGTCATGAACCGATGGAGCTCCCTCCTGGCCGGGGCGATCCTGGTCCTACTGTGGGAGATAGGCTGCGTGATCTCCAAAGTACCTAGCTACATACTCCCCCGCCCCAGCTCGGTCGTGATGACGGCGCTAATCCAGGCACCGATATTGGCCCGACACGGAGCGGTCACGGCACTGGAGATCTTCCTGGGGCTGGCTCTGGCACTGGCATTGGCGGTGCCTCTCTCCACCGCAATGTTCGCCAAGCCCTACCTTGAGAGGGCCCTTTCCCCTTTTCTGGTCGCCTCTCAAGCCATACCTGTCTTCGCTCTGGCCCCGGTACTGGTGGTCTGGTTCGGCTACGGCATAACCAGCAAGGTGGTTATGGCCACGGTAATAATATTCTTTCCCGTCACGGTGAACCTATTGGAGGGATTCAAGAGCTGCGACAGAAGATATCGTCAGATGTTCAGACTCATGGGATACCCCTTCCGGGATACCATGGTAAAGCTCTACTGGCCCTGGGCTCTGCCCTACTTCTTCGCAGGCCTCAAGGTAGCCGTATCGGTCGCCACGATAGGAGCCGTAATAGGCGAATGGGTGGGAGCCCAGAGCGGTCTGGGCTATCTGATGATACAGTCCAACGCCAGGCTCAAGACCGACGTGGTATTCGCGGCGATACTCTGGCTCTCGGCGATGGGACTGGCTCTCTGGTGGCTAGTGGGGAAACTGGCCGATAGATACGCTCCGTGGAGCGACGGAGACGAAAAAATCTGAACTTAAATAAAAAGGAGAAATGAGACATGAAAAAGACCCTGATATGTACGATCGCCTGTTTAACTGTCATGGTGGCGGTGCTTCATGCCGATGCGGCGGAGAAACTGACTTTGATGCTCGACTGGTTCCCCAACGTGGACCACCTGCCTATATACGTGGCGCAGGAGAAGGGATACTTCGAAGAAGCCGGGTTGGACGTGAAGATAATGAGCCCCTCCGACACCTCCGACTCCCTGAAGCTGGCGATGGCCCAGACGGTCGACCTGGCTGTGGGATACCAGCCTCAGACCGTCATGGCAGCAGCGGAAGGTCTGAATCCCAGGGTGGTAGGAAGACTGGTAGGACACCCTCTCACTACCCTGCTCTACATGAAGGACAAGGGTATATCATCTCCGGAAGACCTAGAGGGCAAGAAGGTTGGCTACACCGTCCCGGGAATGATGGACCTCCTCATGGCCGCCTTTGCGGAGAAAAACGGCATAGAAAGCTACGAGGCGATCAACATCGGCTTCACCATAATACCGGCACTGGTATCCGGAAAGGTCAACGCCGTCATGGGCCCCTTCAAGACCTACGAGGTGGTGGAGATGAAACACCAGGGAATCGAGGCCGAGTACTTCGAGCTGGAAAGACACGGAATACCGGACTACGACGAACTGATCTTCCTGGCATCCCCAGAGACCGTTGAAAAACGCGAAGGAGCGATCACTGCTTTCTCCGACGCAGTTCAAAAAGGCATAGACTTCGCCAGGGCAAACCCGAAAGAGGCGCTGAATCTCTACTTCAAGGCCCTGCCCGACGCCGACAGAGGGATGGAGACCGACGCTTTCGAGGCGACCCTGCCCTACTTCGCTAAAAACCAGGAAAACGACCGGTCACGGTGGAAAGCCTTCGCCGATTTCGCTTTGGAGGCGGGGCTCATAGAAAAAGCGGTAGACATTTCGCCGCTGTTGGTCAGATAAAGAAGAGGAGAACCTAAAAATGACCCACGAAAACGCCTCGACCAGTTCAATCGCCCTCCGACGGCTAACCGTCGCGGGATTGCTCACGGCAACGGCCCTGCTGCTGTCGGGAGTCTCGGTCCCCTTCGGCCCGACCAAATGTTTTCCCTTTCAGCACGCGGTAAACGCCATAGCCGGAGTTCTGCTGGGACCCTGGTGGGCTGCGGGGGCGGCCCTGGTGACCAGCATACTGAGAGTTGCCATGGGAACGGGAACCCTCTTCGCCTTCCCTGGCAGCATACCCGGAGCTCTGGCGGTGGGACTGGCCTACCGGTTCATCCGCAAAGACTGGTGCGCACTGGCCGAACCCCTCGGTACCGGCCCGATAGGAGCGACCCTATCGGCACTGCTGATAGCTCCCGCCATGGGGAAATCGGTCGGACTGTGGGCTCTACAAGGAGCGTTCCTGACAAGCGCCATCCCGGGGTGTATCATAGGATATGCCGTCATATTGGGCCTGAGAAAATCGGGCATAAAGGTGGAATAGCAAGAGAGGCGGCCAAAAGGCCGCCTCTTTTATATCGGGAACCACAAGACAGGAGGGCTTCCTTGAAACCGGCATCTTTAGCTTCTTTCGTTGCGATAGGGACCTATGGCTGCTCCGTCGCAGTACGCCGAATGGGTCTTCCGGCCATCTGGAACAAGGGGGTCGCTTTCTCGTCGCTGGAGAACGGATCAACGTGGGGCTCCGCAGTCGGCTTCGCCGTTCTTCTGGCGGTAACGGCTATGGCGGACAAAAAACCGGCCCCCACGAAAAACGGACTGATTCTTATGTGGGGAGGGGCCATGGGCAACATGATAGACCGCTTGCTCTACGGAGCGGTCATGGACTACATACCGGTGCCGTTCTGGCCCGGAGGGCTCTACCTTAACATCGCCGACCTGGCCCTGATCGGAGGCGCTCTGTCGATATTATGGGGAACGTTTAAAGCAAAGACCCAGGAAGAAACACAGAAGGAGGGAAAACCATGATCCGTCGCATAGAAAGCGAAAAAGCACCGAAACCGGCGGGATGCTACTCCCAGGCAACGAGGGTGGGAAATCTCATCTTCACGGCGGGGCAGCTACCGGTGGACCCTACGACGGGAAAAGCCCTCAAGGGGGCATCTCCTGCGGAACAGACCAGGAGGATACTGAAAAACATAGCGGCGTTGCTGGAGGAAAACGGATCCTCGCTGGAAAAGGTCGCCAAAGCCACGGTCCTCATCAGGGACGTCACACTGTGGGACGAGGTGAACAAGGCATACTCCGAGTTCTTCACCAGTCCGGTTCCTCCGGCCAGAACCGTAGCAAGCGGAATAGACATCCACAACGGTCTGGACGTGGAGATAGACGTGATAGCCGAGGTCGGAGACAGCTGATGCTCAAATGCCTAAAGTGCGGGGCCTCTTACGGAGACGACGAATCGATCTGGAGATGCCCCGGCTGCGGAGGCCATCTTGACCACATAACGGAAAAACTTTTATCCATATCGCCGGAGGAGATAAAGAGAGGCCCCCTCTCCATGTGGAGATACGGCAGAACCATACCGGTGAGATCGCCAGAAAAGGCCGTGACTATGGGAGAGGGACTCACCCCCTTGATCCCGGTGAAACTGGACGGGATGAAGCATCTGGTCAAGATGGACTTCCTCTGCCCCACAGGTTCCTACAAGGACAGGGGAATATCGGTGTTGGTCAGCCGACTCAGGGAGCTGGGAATAACCTCCCTCATAGAGGACTCGTCGGGAAACGCAGGAGCGGCCATGGCCGCATACTGCGCCGCAGGGGGACTGAACTGCTCGGTCTACGTACCGGACTACACCTCGGCGGGAAAATGCGTTCAGATAGAGGCCTACGGCGCCGAGCTGATCAGGGTTCCCGGAACCAGAGAGGACACCACCGATGCCGCTATGGCGGCGGCACGAGAAACCTACTACGGCAGCCACAACTGGAGCCCATGGTTCGTAGAGGGCGTCAAGACCTTCGCCTACGAGATATGGGAACAGCTGGGCTGGACCGTCCCGGACCACCTGGTCCTGCCCCTGGGCCAGGGAAGCCTCGTTCTCGGAGCCTACAGGGCATTCTCTGAACTCCGTGAGATGGGTCTAATAAATAACATTCCTAAAATTCACGGCGTTCAATCGGCCAACTGCGCCCCTCTGGCGAAGGCCTACGAATCTGGGCTGGACGTGCCGGAAAACATAACCAAGACGGAGACCGTGGCGGAGGGCATCAGCTCGGCCACCCCTCTCAGAGGCGCCGAGGTCCTGGAGGCGGTGAAACGGTCGGGGGGATCCATAGTGGCTGTGGACGAGAAACCCATAGTTGATGGAATCTTCGCCCTGGCCTCAAGAGGAATCTACGTGGAACCCACCAGTGCGGTGGTGGTTCCGGCACTGAAGAAACTCCGCATCGAGGGGACATTATCGGACCAGGACGTTACCGTAGCCTTTCTGTCCGGATCGGGACTCAAGGCCACCGATAAAATATTGCATCTCAAGGAGCAGCCATGAAGATAGTTCTCACCGAAAACAACGGAAAACTACAGGAGCTCATCGACGAAGAGATAAAGCCCGAACTGGAAGGATGCGACTTCGTTTTCTGTCGGTCCGAGGAGGAAATAAGGAAAAACCTGCCGGATGCTGAGGTCCTTTTGACCTCCAGCAGGGGTATATCAAGAGAAGATCTGGAAATAGCCGGCAAGTTGAGGCTCGTCCAGTTCGTAGGGGCGGGATACGACAGCGCGGACCTGGAGGCCTGCTCCGAATTTGACGTAAAGGTGGCCAACGTTCCGTCCTGGAGGTCGGGAAACGCCGAAAGCGTGGCGGAGACGGCCATAATGCATATGCTGATACTGGCGAAGAGGACCCATCTATTCGAGGAGACATTCAGGGCCAGAAGGATTTTCGCCCCCTTCAGCACCGCCCTCTGGAAAAAGAGAGTCCTCGTCGTGGGACTGGGCGGCGTAGGACACGCCATCGTCGAAAGACTGACAGGCCTGGGAATGGAGGTCGTAGGAGCCAACAGGACCATACGTCCTCAATTCTCTCAGTGGGGATTGAAGGAGGTATTCCCCCTCTCCCGGCTGGACGAAGCGGTCAGAGGATGTCGATTCGTCGTGCTGGCCCTGCCGAGCAAACCCGAAACCGACGGCATAATAGACGGAAAGATCCTTCAGGCGATGGACCCCGACAGCTGGCTGATAAACGTGGCCCGGCCCAACCTGGTGGATCGAGAGGCATTCCTCAAGGCGCTGGACGACAACCAACTAGCCGGGGCAGGTCTGGACGTCATATGGGGAGAACCGGCCGACCCGAACGACCCGCTGTTCGAGGACCCCAGGCTGTCCCTCTCCCCACACACAGGAGGGGTCACCGACGAATTCTACAAAGGGGCTATTGCGGGAATAAAGGGAAACCTCTCTCGACAGAGGGACGGCAGAGAGATACTGAACGTGGTCAACAAGGTCACTCCACGTCCATAACCGCCTACCGAGACACAAAAAACGAGGTCTCTCCGACTTTTATCGAAGAGACCTCGTTTTTAACGGTAGAATCTAGTCTACACTACCGAGATTCAACATCCTGGTCCATCCGGCTCCGTCGTTGTCGATCGCCATCCAGATATCGCCATCGAACAGACAGAGGCTTTCGGCCTTTTCCAACAACAACCCGTGAGATTCCACGATATCCTTTACCAGTTTTTTATCCAAAACCGATCCGTTGGAAAAGCCCTTCAGATCCACGGAGTACACCCGTTTGACCCTGGCGCTGTCTCCCTTACCCTTGTCCCTCTCCAGGACAAGCAGTTTATCATTCTTTACGAGACACTGATCGGACAACCCCATCCAGTATTTCTTCGAGTCCACCGGGTTATCGTCCAGAGGATACCAGGAGACCTCCCATTTCCCATCGGATGGGGAAAAACGGAGTATCGCTGCCCGTTTATCGTCGCTGTCGAACCCTCTTTGCATCGCCACGTACAGGAAAGATCCGTCGGAGGACGCAGCCACTCCCTCGAAGCCGAACTTGCCGGGATCTCCGTATTCGTCTATCAGCTCCTGAGGAAGGGGATGCTCCTCTCTGACCTTCCCGTCGTGATCGACGAAGATCAACAGGTTCTCCGAGGCATTCTTCCCCTCGCCGACAAGCCAAAAACCGTCCTTCGTCCAGCAGATGCCCTCCAGATCGTAGGCAGCGGGGGTCCCGTCTTTGGTTATGGGGATCATCCCGTCTATATCTGCCACGCCGTCCATCGTCCTCGACATACTTATCCTCCATATCCTAGAGGAACTCCAGGCGTTGTCTGGAACCGCATATATATGTTTCCCGTCGGAAGAGAAACCGGAAAGGGCGCTCCAAGGCTCGGATCTGGAAGACAGAGTCAGGTCGGAGGGATCGCCTGGGACGTCCTTATCGCTGACCGAATACAGGTTGACTGTCCCATCGCCCTCGTTGGCACTGACTATCAGCTGTTTTCCGTCCTGTCTTCCCGTGATAGCTATAACCCCTTCGGGGCTGCTTCCTGTAGGAAGTATCTTTATCAGCTCCGGGGCAAAGACATCCCTGACCCTGTAGACGGCCAAAAAGGATCCCCTTTCCGACGCCACTATCAACAGATCGTCGCCGAACATCCTCGTCGAAGCGATCCCCTCGATCTCCGCTCCCTTCTTGCTTGAACGTCCATCGGGATAGTGACCGACCAGCGATGCGGCTATGTCGAGCTCAACGCCAGAATCCCACAGAACCTTGCCGTCCGTGTCGTGGAGGCTTATTCCCCGACCGCCGGGGTAGACCCCGTCGCCGAAGGTCTCAAGGCCGGTATCTCCCTCGTTGGCCAAGGCTATGTAGCTCTTTCCCCCTATGGATAAATAGGTCAAGCCATCCGGCTCCCTGCGTCCCTTGAAGTTATCGGAAAAGCTTATCCGACCGTCCTTCTTCAGGTCCGCCTTTCTCTCCACCGTTCCGGAACAGAACACCTTTTTTACCGATGGCTTCGCCGGATCGGATATATCTATCACGGCGACACCGTTGCTTTCCTGGATCGACACGGCAGCCTCAGTGCCCGACGACGAGATCGCCACGAACTCCGGCTGAGGATCCGCCGGGTAGTTAATCCCCTCCACCGATCCGAGCAGTTCCCGCCCAAGCTCCACCGAGGCAATATTGGAGGATGGAACGTCGGAGGGGTTCACGATCACCACGTCGACCCTTCCGGGACGCTTCCCTCCGAGGGTGGCCTCTCCCTCCTCGTCGCTCTCCTCGTCCTCTATGGCAACGACCACGACCATCTTTCCCTCTATCTCGGAACAGGCCACCGAATCCGGGCCGACACCAATTGTTACATCGCCCAAATGGCGGGGCTTATCGGGAAGGGATATATCGTATATACCCAGAGTGCCCGGCGCCGCTGTATTCAGGTTATCGCCGTTTCGAACCGCCACGGCCAGGTAACGCCCGTCGACGCTGACAGCTGCCGAGGTCGGCTCTCCCGAAACCTCTATAGACCCCGCACCCCTCGGGCTGGCGGGGTCGGATATATCCAGTATGCCCACCTTCTCGCCGGATGCGTTGGTGTAGAAGAGGCTCATCCCGTCCGGGGTGGCTGTCACTATCTCCGCGACCTGTCCTCCCGGCACGGCATAATGATTCTCAAGCGCAAAGGATCTTACCTCAGCCTCCGACGACGGAGGGCTCAAAAGGGTAAAGACCGACAGGGACGCGGCGATCCCCAAGGATTTAAGCTTCATCTGCACGACACTCACCTTCCTGTATGCGAATATGGTAGTTGAAAGGCTACCACCGTTTCGCAACGGAACCGTTTCGAAAAGGTAAGGGATATGTATCGCGACGGGACCTCGAATAACGGCAACGAAACCTTGACCTATCCGCAACCCCTCCGTTATCTCGGTGAAACACGAAAAAGCTATATTGGCCCTGAAAGCAACGGAGGCTATCTTTGGATAGTCGATAAAGAGCACATCATAGTGGGAAACGACAACAACTACCCCTTTTCCTCGAGTCGAGAGCCAAACATCGCAGACGACAACGAGTTTATCCTGTTATCCGTGCCACACCTGCTGAAACCCTGAGACCACCTTCCCCCCATAAAAGGAGGCCCCTCAAGACAAACGAGGAGCCTCCTTTTCCTACACCTGTATAACCGCCTCGGAGTATAGGACGGCTTTGCCAGCCAGTTTTACCCGAAAACCTGAAATCCTTCCGTACAGGACGCCGCCCCGTCTGGACGCCTGGTAGGCCACCAGCTCCGGCTTGCCGGTTACCTTCGCCCAATAGGGCAGTATGTGACAGTGTCCCGAACCGCAGACAGGATCTTCCGGCACGTTCAGCTTCGGGGCGAAGGAACGGGACACGCAGTCGTAATCCGATCCCACGGCCGTTACGTGCAGAAGCAGGCCCTCCAGGTTCAGAAGCTTAGTCATGTCCGGAACGAGGTTCCTGACCGCAGCTTCGGAGTCCAAAACGCATAGCAGGTCTCTTCCCATATAGGCCTCTTTAGGCATAACTCCTATGGCGTCGGCCATCCGGTCCGTGACAGCCACGGGTTTAAGATCGTAGGCGGGAAAATCCATCTCGAAAAGGTCGCCCTTTCTCTCAACGGTCAGGGTGCCGCTTAAAGTCTCGAAGTCGATGGTTGAAGATTCCGGTCGGACGTAGCGGGATACGACGTAGGCGGTTGCCAGGGTAGCGTGTCCACAAAGGTCTATCTCCCCTCCCGGAGTGAACCAACGAAGTCGAAAACCATCCCCCTCCGGCACGGCGAAGGCCGTCTCGGAGAGGTTGTTTTCCCGGGTGATGTTCATCATGAGCTCCTCCGACAACCACCGCTCCATAACGCACACGGCGGCGGGGTTTCCTCCGAAAACCCTGTCCGTAAAGGCACCTACTACGTACTGTCTCATCTTCTCGCCCCCTTCGAATCAAAAACCTAGGCCCCGTTACCCCAACAGCCTCCGATATTCCTCCGCCACCTCGTCACCGAAGGCCACCAGATACACCTTCTCCAGGCTGTCGTCGTCTTTAAGGAAGTCGGTTATGGCCTTCAATGCGACAGCACAGGCCTGTTCCACCGGGTAGCCGTAGACGCCGCAGCTTATGGCGGGAAAGGCCACGGTCTTGCAGTCGTGGTCTCTGGCAAGCTCCAGGCTCCTTCTGTAGCAGGAGGCCAGAAGCTTGGCCTCGCCTTGTTGTCCTCCGTGCCACACCGGGCCGGGGGTGTGTATGACATATCTGGCAGGGAGTCCGTAACCCATGGTTATCTTGGCGTCTCCGGTGGCGCAGCCTCTCAGAGGTCGACAGGCCTCTAGCAACTCCGGTCCGGCCGCCCTGTGAATGGCCCCGTCCACTCCGCCTCCGCCCAGGAGCGACGTGTTGGCGGCGTTCACGACGGCATCAACGTCCATCTCGGTTATGTCGCCCCTCACCAGAGCGATGCGATCTAAAACCATCTACCTCGCTCTCCCTTCCGTCTCCAATCGCCGTCAAAAGCCGTCTGTCCGAACACCTCGACTCCGTTGCCTCCCGCCTTTTTCACCATGTACATGGCATGATCTGCGTTTTTTGCCAGCTCTATTTCGTCTTTTCCGTGATCCGGATAGACCGCTATGCCGACGCTACAGGATATTCCGATAGATCGTCCGCCCACATCGAAAGGCCTTTCCAGGGCGAGTCTGATCTCCTCTCCCACGGACTCGGCTCGTTTTTCTCCGAAGGGAAGGAGTACCACGAACTCGTCGCCGCCGATCCTGCCTAAGGTTCCTTCGCTCCCCACGGTTTCTGCCATTCGCTCCGTCACCTGGCGGAGCACGACGTCGCCTACGGCGTGGCCGAAGTCATCGTTCACCGGTTTGAAACCGTCGAGGTCCAAAAACATGAGGGACAGCTTTTCTCCCTTAGACGAGGCCTCTTCCATGGCTCGGTCGACCTCGTCGGAGAAAGCCGCTCGGTTCAACAGCCCCGTCAAAGGGTCGGTTCTGGCCATTTTCGCTATCTGAAGCTCCATCTTTCTCTGCTCCGTGACGTCCATTATCGTGGAGAGCAGCACTCCCTCTCCGTTTACCGGCACCAGGTCGACGAAAAGAGATCCTATCATGTCGTCCCCGTTGGAACGTTTCAGCCTGACGTCCACGGCCTTGATCGATCCATTAGATTTTATGCCGTCGATTATGCGAGACCTTTCCTCGGAGGATCCCCAAAAACCAAGATCCACGGTGCTTCTTCCAACTATCTGCCGGTCCTCCAGTTCAAGAAGCCTGGAAAACTCCCAGTTGGAATCGATAACCATGCCGTCGGACTGTCTGGTAAGGGCTATCGCGTGAGGAGCCCCGTTGAATATGGACGAGAACTTGACCCTCTCCCTGTCGAGCTCCGCCATCAGCCTGCTGTTCACCATGAGTGTGAGTCCATAGGCCCAGAGCACTACCAGGGCATGCTGGGAGTAGCCCAGGAACACCTCCAGTGTCCCCGAAGGGAGCTCCAGAGAATGGAGATCGCGATATAGAAAGAATGCAGCTCCTATCCTCAAAAGCCCCAGTATCAGGAACCCCGTGAAGGCCACTCCGACCCCTAAGGTCGTTCTTCTCGTGGAACTGTCGACCTCTATGATGGACGTTTTTATGTACCGCCAGGAAAAATAGACCAAGGCTACGGAAAAGCAGATAATCCTCTTGGGGGTACTGGGATCGACGTAGGCAAAGTAGGCTATGAGAGACACGAACAGGGCCCAGATAACTAGGTCGCTCCGATGGGAGCGGCGGATTTCCAGGAACCTTTCCAGCCCGACCAGACCGGCGATGATCCCCAATACAAGGAGCCCGTTGACCACCACGACCGATATAAAAGGACAGATACTGCCCCTTAGAAACATAAGGCCCAGTCCGGTCGATATCAGCATGAATCCTACAAAAGAATGCCCCAGTCCGTCGAATCTACTTCTGGTCTGTCGCCATAGAGAGCCCACCAGTAGGGTACAGACGCAAAACAGTATCACCCCGCCTAAGACGACGGTCCTGAAATCGAGGTTCATCGCGACTCACCCCCTCCGTGCAACCCATCCAGGCAACAATCCTGTCACGGCTTCTTCGTCAGTTTCAGAAACTCCACCGCCGATACCGTGGGGTCGGGGGTTTCCACGACGGCGGAGACCACCGCCACTCCAGAGGCCCCGGTAGCCATGACCTCCCGCACCGAAGATAGCCCTATGCCGCCTATTGCCACCACCGGCAAAGAGGTAAACTCCACCACGGCTCTCAGTCCCTCTATCCCTATGACAGAGGCGTCGTCCTTGGTCCCCGTCGGATAGACCGCCCCGACCCCCAGATAGTCCGCCCCTTCCTCCAGGGCTATGCGGGCCTGTTCGACGGTCCTGGTGGATCGGCCTAGCAGGAAGGGCCTCGGGGCCAGCTTTCTGGCGGCGGCCAAAGGCAGATCGGACTGACCTAGGTGGCATCCGTCCGCCCCGGCCGCCAGGGCCACGTCCAGGCGGTCGTTCACGAAGAGCTTGGCCCCTTTTTTTCGGCACATCTCGGTCATCCGGGAGGCCAGATCGGTCAGTTCACGAGCGGTCAGCTCCTTGTCCCTGAGCTGTATGGCTGTGGCTCCCCCTTCGAGAGCGGCGGAGGTCTGTTCCAATATGGAACGAGGGGCTCCCAGCCGTCTGTCGGGGATCACGTAAAGGGTGAGGATTTTAGGATCCATCGCTAACCGGCAATCCTGTCCTGAAGCCTGAGCCGTCCCTCTATCTCGCCGAGGCCGGTCTTGGACATTCCGTATAGCTGATCTATTATGGAGGTTTTGAAGCTTCCCGGACCGGACTCAATGGCCCTCTCGGACGCGATCCCCATGGCGATCAGTCCGGCTATGGCGGCAGCCAAGGCGTCTCCGCTGGCTCCTAGTATTGCCGCCAGAAGGGAACCGACCGCACAGCCTCCCGCGGTGATACTTTGCATCATGTCGCTGCCTCCGTGAACCTCCAGGACCTTGTTCCCGTCGCTGACGTAGTCCACCTTTCCCGTGGCTGCCACGACCGTGCCGTATTTTCTGGCCAGCCGGAACACGGCGTTGTCGGAACGGCACATTCCGGTGGAGTCAACTCCTCTTAGTCCGCCGTGGCATCCGGCCATAAGAGCTATCTCCGCCGAGTTCCCCTTGACTATGGCCACCGGGTAACGCTGAAGGATCTCGTCCACCAGAGCGATCCTTCTGGCGGTGGCTCCGTACCCCACCGGATCGAGGACGACCGGAGTTCCTGTGTCGGCGGCGGTTTTCATGGCTGTTCGGATCGTCTCCATCGACTGGGCAGTGGGGGTTCCTATGTTCACCAAGACCACGTCGGCGGCCTGTACCATCTCGCTGGCCTCCTCCTCGGAGGGGGCCATTATGGGAGACGCCCCTATGGCCAGACACAGATCGGCCTGGTAGGGAGCGGCTACGAAGTTCGTAACGTGATAGACCAGAGGCTTTTTCTGAGCTACCTTGCTCCAACACTGATTTAGTCTTTCCGGTACGTTCATACTCTACTCTCCTTTCTCAACCCAATCGGGGGTCACGGCGTGACCTGTGGGGCCGTATCCCTTGCCGGGCTTGAAGCCCCTCTCCAGGGCCATCATGAGATAGGCCCGACCTCTTTCCACCGCCAGGTCCAGCTCGCATCCGGCGGCAAGTTCGGCGGCTATGGCGGCGCTTAGGGTGCAGCCGGTGCCATGGTTGTTTTCCGTGTCTATCCTGGGAGACTCGAACTTGATCGGTTTACCCGAGGTCCACAGTACGTCTATCACCTTATCGCCCTCCAGATGCCCTCCCTTTACCAACACGGCCTGAGGTCCCATTCCTGCTATGGCTGAGGCCGCTGCGATCATGCCCTCCACGTCGGGGACCTCCAGCCCGCTTAGTCTCTCCGCCTCCGGGACGTTGGGGGTCACCAGGGTGGCCAGAGGCAGCAGTTCCTCCTTTATGGCCGATACCGCGTCGTCCTGGATGAGAGAGTCGCCGCTCTGGGCTATCATCACCGGGTCCACCACCAGCTTATGTACGGAAAAATCCCTTACGGCCCGACAGACCGCTCCTATGGCGTCCGTCTTTCCCAACATGCCGGTCTTGACCGCTCCTATGGAGAAGTCTGACAGTACCGATTTCATCTGCTCGTATATAATCTCAGGCGGTATATCGTGTATGGCCTGAACTCCCAGGCTGTTTTGAGCCGTCACGGCTGTCAAGGCGGAGGTTCCGAAGACCCTCAGGGCCGCAAAGGTCTTCAGGTCCGCCTGGATCCCCGCTCCACCGCCCGAATCGCTGCCCGCCACGGTCATGGCGAGCCCTCTGTAAATGGACAATAAATACACCTCCTGAAGTATCGCTACCATAGACAAGATAACCCTTTCTACCCCATTTTTCCAGACCTTTGCTGTATTATGTAAGATCGATACGGTTCGACGAATACGGAGGCGATTTTAAGATATGGAACTATCTCACCAGAAGATCCTGGCCAAGGAGCTCCGCATACCCCGAGAGAACGTCGAGGCCACGGCGGCCTTGTTGGAGGAAGGATGCACCGTTCCCTTCATAGCCCGTTACCGCAAGGAGGCGACGGGAAGCCTGGACGAGGTCGCCATAGCGGGAATAAGGGACGGCCTGGAGAGGCTTGTCGAGACGGACAAACGTCGGGCGTCCATGGTGAGCTCTCTGGAGGAGAGAGGCCTTCTGACGGAGGAGCTTAAGGCAAAACTGGACAAGGCCGGTACCATGACCGCCCTGGAGGACATATACCTGCCCTTCCGACCCAAGAGACGAACGAAGGCGACTGTAGCCAGGGAGAAAGGGCTGGAGCCTCTGGCTCGGATCATAATGTCTCAGGAGGGTATCGACCTCGAGGCGGAGGCGTCCCGCTTCCTGGACGAGGAAAAGGGAGTGAACTCGATCCAGGAGGCTCTTGAGGGAGCGAGAAACATCATCGCCGAGGAGATAAGCGAGAACGGAGAGGCCAGGATGGAGATGAGGGCCCTTTTCGTCCGCCGAGGAACCCTGAAGGCCAAGATGAAGCCCGGCAAGGAGGAGGAAGGGGCTCGTTTCGCCGATTGGAGCGACTGGGAGGAGCCCATGGCCAAGGCCCCGTCCCACCGGATACTGGCGATGTTCAGAGGCGAGTCCGAGGGAGCTCTCTCCGTGTCGGTCCGCCCTCCTCAGGAGGCGGCCATCCGCAGGCTGGAGACCCGATTCGTCAAGGGTGAGAAGGCCGACTCCAATCAGGTGAAAGAGGCGGTGGAGGACGGCTACAAGAGACTGCTGGAATCCTCTATGGAGACAGAGGCAAGAAAGGCCCTGAAGAGCAAGGCCGACAGGGAGGCTATCTCCGTTTTCGTCAAGAACGTCAGGGAGGTCCTGATGGCCCCTCCTCTGGGGCAGAAGAGGGTAATGGCACTGGATCCGGGTTTCAGGACGGGATGCAAGCTGGTCTGTCTGGACGAGACGGGAGAGATGGTCCATCACGAGACGGTCTTCCCCCACACTTCTCAGGCGAGACGAGAGCAGGCTATGGAAAGCGTGGCCAGGCTGTTCGGCCAATACGGCATAGAGGCGGTCGCGGTGGGCAACGGAACGGCCGGAAGGGAGACGGAGGCGTTCCTGAAGGACTGTCTGCCCGAGGGAGCCGAGATATACTCGGTCAACGAGAGCGGAGCCTCCATATATTCGGCTTCCGCACTGGCTAGAGAGGAGTTTCCCGACCTCGACGTGTCCTACCGGGGGGCGGTCTCCATCGGCAGGCGGCTGATGGATCCCCTGGCGGAGCTGGTGAAGGTGGACCCGAAATCCATCGGGGTGGGCCAGTATCAGCACGATGTGGACCAGAAGGAACTGAAGAAGGCCCTGGACGACGTCGTGGCGTCCTGCGTCAACTCCGTAGGTGTGGAGGTCAACACCGCCAGCCCTCAGCTTCTTTCCTTCGTCTCCGGACTGAGTCTCAAGCTGGCCAAGTCGGTGGTCGAGAGAAGACGAAAGGAAGGTCCCTTCAAGACCAGAAAGGATCTGCTGAAGGTATCCGGCCTGGGGCCAAAGACCTACCAGCAGGCGGCGGGATTCCTCAGGATCAGGGGAGGATCCCATCCTCTTGACGACAGCGCCGTCCATCCCGAGAGATACGACCTGGTCAACTCCATGGCCGAAAATCTGGGAAGGTCCATCCCGGACCTTTTGAAAGACGAGGAACTACGAAAATCCATAGATCCCGGTCGCTACGTCGGAGGAGACGTGGGACTGCCTACGGTGAACGACATATTGTCCGAGCTGGCTAAGCCCGGCAGAGACCCTAGGGAAAGGCTTCAGCCCTTCTCCTTCGACCCCTCCGTGTCCGAGCTGTCGGACCTTAGGGCCGGCATGGTTCTGCCGGGAATAGTGACCAACGTCACGGACTTCGGGGCCTTCGTGGACGTCGGAGTTCACCAGGACGGCCTTGTCCACGTCAGTCGCCTGTCCGATCGTTTCGTAAAGGACCCCCATCAGGCGGCCAAGCCGGGACAGACGGTGGAGGTAGCGGTATTGGACGTAGATCTGAAGAGAAAGAGGCTATCCCTCTCGATGAAAAAAAAGGATTTTCCCAAGACGGACGAAAACTGAAAAATAGGGGATGCGATCCCGCGGGATCGCATCCCCTATTTTGATTTAAATATTAAATATCAGCAGCAGCACCCGTAGGGGGTCATAGAGTCCCTGTAGATTCTCTCGATGACGTCCGCTCCGGCAGGGATAGGAGCCATGGAGAGCAGTCCGTCCAGCGACGGGGTGGTCTGAGCCAGTTTGACCAACTTGGGGACGTCCGCATCGGTGTAGCCCTCGTCGGAAAGCTTGGAGGTTACTCCCATGTCGTAGAGCCAGCGTTCGACCTTGCGAGCTACCATGTCGGCCTCGGCGGGAATTCCCTTGAGGTCCGATACTATGGGGGCGTAGAGCTCTGCCAGGACCTCGGGCTGAGCCACGTATATCTGGCGCAGCACGGCGGGGAGGATCATGGCGAGACCCAGACCGTGGGCCAGATCGGGCTTCACTCCGCTCAGGGGATGCTCCAGGGCGTGGGTGAAGTGAAGAAGGCCGTTGTCGAAGCATATACCCGCTATGAGAGAGGAGTAAAGAAGATAGTAGCGGGCGGTGAGGTCGTCGGGATTCTGGAGAGCCTGAGGCAGGTACTTGGCCACCAGGCGGACCACCTCCTTGGCCAAAAGGACGGTGTAGGGAGTGGCGACCTTGGTCGTGGCCGCCTCCGTGACGTGGTTGACCGCGTCTATGGCGGTGAAGCGGGTCTGAGCGGCGGACAGACCGGTCATGAGGGCGGGGTCGTCTATCGCGTAGGCGGGATAGATGCAGTCGTAGGCGATAGCCGGCT
Source organism: Dethiosulfovibrio faecalis (assembly GCF_021568795.1). Lineage (NCBI taxonomy): Bacteria > Thermotogati > Synergistota > Synergistia > Synergistales > Dethiosulfovibrionaceae > Dethiosulfovibrio > Dethiosulfovibrio faecalis. The sequence continues at coordinate 31,815 of NZ_JAKGUE010000013.1, read as the reverse complement.
TGTATTCCTTCTCCGGTATGGTCACGACGGCGAAACGGTCCGCCTCTGTTCCGGTTCCGTGGGTCAGGTTTATGGCCACGATGGGAGCGGCCTTCTCCGGGGTGAACTTGAACTCGTAGAGGCTCCTGGCATCCTGGTCCTTATACTCCATGAGGATGGCGGCACTCTTTCCCGCATCTATGGGGCTTCCTCCGCCTATGGCGACCACAGCCTGTGCGCCGAAGTCGCGGCCCATCTTCGCGGCTGCGTCGACGTCGTCGGCCTCGGGATTGGGACGAATCTTGTCGAACAGAACGTGCTCGACTCCGTGCTTCTGGAAGGCGGCGGTGACGTGATCCCAGGCACCGGTCTTCTTATAGGACCCTCTCCCGGTAACGCAGAGCACCTTTCCGATTCCCTTTCCCTTGAGCTCCCCCACGATGTCGTCTATCTTGGCGATGGCTCCCACCCCAAGGTAGACTGTGGTCTTGGCCCTTATCTCTCGTATCTCGTGAATAGGCATCTTGGCATCCCACATAGGTCATTCCTCCTCTTCTCTATAGACCGAATTCGGCCTCGGTTCAACTTTGTGACAAGATTAGCAATATACATTATACAGGTCAAGGGGTCGAGTGAGAAGAAAAAAAAGAACATATTGTTTAACCACTGGATTTCCTCGGGGTGATGGTATGATAACCTCACGAAGTTATCGGGAGGGGTTTTTAAAGTGCAATTAGAGAAATTCGACGTCATAGTCGTAGGAGGCGGACCGGCAGGGATGATGGCAGCCGGGAAGGCCGCCGAGACCGGCGCCTCGGTGGCGTTGGTAGAGAAGAACGACAGGCTCGGAGTCAAGCTTGCCATAACCGGCAAGGGACGATGCAACCTGACCCACATGGAAAAAGATCCTCTGAAGCTGGTTGAGCCATTCGGCAGAAACGGCCGGTTTCTGCTTTCATCTCTCAGTCGTTTCGGAGTGGAGGAGACCCTGGAGTTCTTCCGGTCCAGAGGGGTGGCAACCAAGGTCGAGAGAGGATCCAGGGTCTTTCCCGAGACCGGACTGAACAGCGAGGACGTCATAAACGCTCTGAGCGACTTCATGTTCGAGGGGAAGGTCAAGATCTTCACCGTGACCACCGCCCGAGGCTTGACCGTTTCCGGCGGCAAAGTCACCGGGATAGTCACCGACAGGGGAACCATGTCGGCTTCCTCGGTGATAGTGACCACCGGGGGGATGTCCTATCCCGGCACCGGATCCACCGGCGACGGCTATCGCTGGGCAAAGGAGACGGGACACCGTATAGTGGGGCCAGAACCGGCCATATGCCCGGTGAAGACCGAGGAGACGTGGTGCTCCGAGCTACAGGGGCTCACATTGAGAAACGTGTCTATCTCCCTGTGGAGGGGAGGAAAGAAGGTCTCCGACCGTTTCGGAGAGATGCTGTTCACCCATTTCGGCATAAGCGGACCTATCGTTATGGACATGGCCAAGGAGATAGGGGCGTCCTTGACCAAGGGACCTTCCACCTTGTTTTTGGACCTAAAGCCCGCATTGGACAAGGGTAAGCTGGACGCCAGGATCCTTAGGGACCTGGAGGCCCACAGGAGAGAACTGCTGAAGAACGGTCTGAAGGATCTGCTGCCCCGGGCCATAATCCCGGTGATAATGGAGGCCGCAGGGATCCCGGCGGAGACCAGGGTGGACGAGGTCACCAAGGAACAAAGGAAGGATCTCATCGAGGCGGTAAAATCCCTTCCCATAACCCCTATTGGCCTCTTGGGATATCGGTGGTCCGTCATAACGTCCGGAGGGATCTCGTTGAAGGACGTGGACCCCAAGACTATGGCATCGAAAAAGACAGCCGGGCTGTTCTTCGCCGGAGAGATTTTGGATCTGGACGGTCCCACCGGGGGCTACAATCTACAGGTATGCTGGTCCACCGGCTACGTGGCAGGAAACGAGGCGGCCCTCTACGCGAAGGGCGGCTCGGAGAAGAACCCCTCCTCTGCCAGCTGAAAACAGGCGTCCACGACGTGCGGATCGTAGAGACCCCCTCTGTTTTTCCTCAACTCGTCTAAGGCGATGTCCAGCCCTAGGCTGGGCCTGTAGGGACGATGAGAGCACATAGCCTCCACCACGTCGGCGACGCCCAGTATCCTGGCATCCAGGGATATGGCGTCGCCGGCGAGTCCCTGAGGATAGCCGGACCCGTCCAGCCTTTCGTGATGCTGAAGCACCGCCTCTGCTATGGGCCACGGGAAATGGACGTCGCCAAGGATGTCCCTGCCTATCTCCGGGTGCCTTTGGACCAGCTGATACTCCAAAGCCGAGAGGGGACCGGGCTTGTTCAGTATCTCGGCAGGCACGTTTATCTTGCCTATATCGTGGAGCAACCCGGCGATTCTGATCCCCTCGGCCCGATAGGGATCGAAGCCCAGTTTAACCCCTATGGCCTCCGCCAGAGAGGACACCCTTTTCTGATGTCCCGAGGTAAACAGGTCCCTCTGCTCCACCGCCCGGGAGAGCACCTCTATACTGCTGTTCATGGTCTTTCTGAGCCGGGCCTCCCCTTCTCTCTTGACCATGGCCTGGCTCAAGACATCGCAGAAGGCCTGCAGCAACACAAGATCCTCCGGAGTCCAGTCTCGGGAGTCCCAGACGTCGTCGAACCCCAGATAGCCCTTCAATTTACCGGAGACGAAGAAGGGGACCACCACGAAGGACTTCAGCCCCTGTCTCTGTAGAAGCTCCCTCTGAAGACCCCATTCGTCTCCCATCGCCGGGACGTCGTCTATGACGATAGAATCACCGGCCTTGAGACGACCCACGAAATATTCAAAATCATGACTCGGAAAATCCTGAAAATGGGATCGCTCCACAGTTCCCTTCACTTTTTCCCAACAGTGAGTCATACAACGTCTGGCTCCTCGGTCGAAAAACTGGAATATATAGCATGATCGCGCACCGGAAAAATTCCCCAAACCGGCCAAGGCAAATTCGATAGCTTCGTCAAGATCTTCCTTCAACAGCACCCTGGACGACAGACTGGAGATCAATTTCTCGAATTCCAGACGACGAAGCAAAGCCCGCTCCTGTTTTTTTCTATCGGAGATATCCCTTACAATACAAAGACAGGAGCTCAACCCGGCGACTGAGACCCTCTCTAAGGAGATCTCCACCTCCAACTCTCTTCCATCGCCTCTCAGCGCAAATCCTTCGAGAGAAAACATCGGGCTGCCCTCTTCGAAAAGCAATTGAGTCACCCTCAAGAAAGTCTCTTCATCCGTTAGATCTTTCAGAGAAAGATCCTCCAACTCTTCCTTGGAAAAGCCCCACAGAGAACGGGCCGCATGATTCGCCTCTATTACATCCAACGTATGCGGCGACAGAAAGAGTATGGAGTCTATGGTTCTACTGAAAAGAAGATCGTATCGCCCCTTGAGATTAACCGCGGGAAAGGAGCTCTTTTCGTCCTGCTCCATGCAGGGAAAAGACATGTGCGAATGAGACTGAAGCCATCTACCGTCATGAAGTTCAAGAAACATCGTTTTTCTAAAACGAGGGACCAGTAGATGTCCGTCCACAAGGCTGGCGTGCATTCTGCCTCGAACGAAAGCACAGGCGCTCTTTCCGTCTTCGGATACCCTGCTCCAAAGGTCCTCTATGACTATTTTCATGGAAGACGTACTGTTAAAATCACGTTCCATCATGGCCCGAATTCCCTCTATACCCGCTCCACCTTCGTCGACTCCCGTTCCGACATAACGCCCTTCATCGGGAATAAAGCATTCCAAAACACCTTTCAAGTCCCGGGCGCTGTATCGGTGGAAAAAACGGTATACCGCCTCTTCCACCGAGTTTTTAGAGGAATCCAAAATCGACTCACCTCCGGTTTTTTAAGAAGATTCTCTCCAGGAATTATACCCGACATCTTACAAAAGAGAGGGCCGTTGTTATAATGGGTCCCTGAAGGTCGCATCGAACGAGGTGATATGAAATGGACGATAGAGATAGAATAGTCTCCTTCACGGAAAACGAGGAGGAGAAAAAGGTCTGCGAGACGATGGAGGCTCTTTATAGTTCGCTCCATCTTTTTCGGCAGAGGATACACGACGAACTGGAAACAAGGGACAAGACTATAGAGACCCTCAAGGATGACTTCATATCCATGGAGAGAGAGTTTCGGGACACAACCCATAGGCTCGAGATGATTCAACAGGATAAAGACTCCCTCGAAACTGGCAAGGATAACTGCGATAAAAAGCTTCAGCGATCCGAACAGGAGTGCAGAGACCTCCGGGAAGAGCTGGACCGCACCAAGAACTCCCTGAGGGCCATGGAGTTGCAGAGAAAGGAGAACGAGTCGCTCAAGGACGAGAAATACATGCTGCTCCAGGAGATAGAATCGCTTCGAAGCGAGAGAAAGAAGATCGAAGGACTCCACGCCGGCAAGATCGAGGATATGAACAACCAGTTCCAACAGGAGAAGAACAAACTACAGGATATCCAATGCTCCCTGGAGGATAGAATTCGTAACCTGACCGACCTTAACTCGGAGGAATCGGTGGCGAGGGAACGACTGAATAGAGAGAAAAAGGCCATTGTCGAGGAAATGGACCGAGTCAATTCCGAGAAAAAAGAGATCCGGGAGCAGTTTGCCAGGCAGATAGCCTCCTTGAAGGACCAGTTGAAGATCATGGAGAGAAGGGCCCAGGACGACCTTAGAGATCTGGAGCAGAGAGCCCGCAAAGAACTGATGGACCTGGAGAGAGAGAAAAGCTCCCGCATCACCGCTCTCGAGAAGGAGTTGGGACAGAAGCAGAGAGAGATCTCCTTGAAGGACCACAGACTGGCCCAACTGGAATCTGAACACGCCAGGAAGCTGGAGCTCGCCAAGAAAGAATCCGAGAGCCGCATGGCACTGGAGCTGGACGAGATGAAACGAAAGTACTATCTCGAGCTGGAGAAGGCTAGAAGCGGCGGACGCTGGAGCGGCGGAGAAGAAAAGGCCCCATGATCGACATAGGTAATCTCAGGCTCACCCTTGGGGGGAAACTTCTATACGACGACCTCTCCTGGCGGATACTGGACGGGAGCAAGATCGGCCTGGTGGGAGCAAACGGATCGGGCAAGACGACCCTGCTCAAGGTTCTGATGGGGCTCATAGAACCCGACGGCGGTACAGTGACCATGCCCTCTAAGGCCAAGGTGGGCTACCTCCCTCAGGACCTGCACGAACTACCGAATATATCCGTGATGTCCTACATAAAGGAAAGCGCCGGCATAGACGAGCTGGAAAGCTCTCTCAGGAAGGCAGAGGACGAGCTCGGAAGGACCGTTCCGGACAGCCCGGAACAAAAAAAAGCCCTGGAGAGATACGAGAGGGCCATGGAGGCCTTCGAGAGAGCTGGCGGATACTCTTTCGACGCCATGGCGAAGAAAGCCATAAAGGGATTGGGCTTCTCACCGGCCGACGGAGACAGACCTACGTCCGAGTTCTCCGGAGGCTGGAAGATGAGGATCTCCTTGGCGGCGGCCCTTATGTCCAGACCGGACGTGCTTTTACTGGACGAGCCGACGAACCACCTGGACACCGAGAGCATGGAGTGGCTGGAGGGATGGCTGATGAGCTATCCCGGAACGGTGGTGGCCATATCCCACGACAGGCGCTTCATGGACAGGATCATGGGGTCCATAGCGGAGTTGTCCAACCGCAGGATATGCGAATACAAAGGCAACTTCTCCCAGTATCTGGAGGAAAGCGCCAGAAGACTGGAGCAGCTGGAGAAGGAACGGCTCAAACAGCAGGAGGAGATCGAGAAAACCCGTCAATTCATAGACCGCTTCCGATACAAGGCAACGAAAGCCGCCCAGGTTCAAAGCAGGATAAGGAAACTGGAGCGAATGGAAGAGGTGAGGATAGACGGACCGGGCAAGACCGTGTCCATCCGTTTCCCCAAATGTCCAAGAAGCGGCCACTCGGTGCTGGAGGCAGCGGAACTTTCAAAATCCTACGGAGATCTCTCCGTGTTCGACGATCTGGAGTTCCAGATCACCAGAGGCGAAAAGGTCGCCCTGGTGGGCGTCAACGGTGCCGGCAAATCGACCCTCTCGAGGCTGATCGCAGGAAGAGAGCTGCCCGACGAGGGGGTCGTCGAGCTGGGACACAACGTGTCCATGGGGTTCTTCTCCCAGGAGAGCAGCCAGAACCTGGACTACGACAACACCATATGGGAGGAGATCGACCGAGCATCCGACAGGCTTTCCCCAGAGGGGAAGAGGACCCTGCTGGGAGCGTTCCTCTTTTCCGGAGAGGACATACACAAGAGGATATCGGTGCTATCCGGCGGTGAAAAGTCCAGGGTTGCCCTGGTTAAGCTCCTGCTCCAGGAGACGAACTTTCTGGTGCTGGACGAGCCGACCAACCATCTGGACATGTCCACCAAGGACCTGTTTCAGAGGGCCTTGCTGGAATACGACGGAACGATGATAATCGTATCCCACGATCGCTATTTTCTGGACAATCTGGTCGAGAGGGTACTTGAAATTCGGGACGGTAAACTGTACGATTACCCCGGAAATTATAGTTATTTTATCGAAAAAAGAGATCAGGCTATGCAGGAACAGGCGGAGGCGACCTCCGGAAAGAACGACGCCCCCCCTTCGCTGAAGGACAGAAAACGGGCGGAGGCGGAGCTGCGCAACAGGATCTACCGCGAGAAGAGAAGATTCGTGGAGGAACTTGCTCCTCTGGAAAAGACCATATCCGACCTGGAGATGAAAAAAGAGACCATACACGAGGACCTATGCGACCCCAAGACCCTCGAAGACTCCTCCAAGGTACGGAACCTCATGGTGGACCTCAAGAACGTCGAGGACGAGCTCCACCGGGCTATGGCCCGGTGGGAAGAGCTCATGGAGGCAATAGAGAGCGTCGAGGCTCAGGCCTGACGAAAGGATAGGAAAGGATTTTTGCCAATGACAAAGACAACCGCAGGATGCCACGTCAAGGTCCACTACACCGGAACGTTGAAGGATGGAACCGTTTTCGATTCCTCTCTAGAGAGGGATCCCTTGGCCTTCACGGTGGGAGCCGGACAGATGATAGCAGGCTTCGACGAGGGAGTCCTGGGAATGTCCGAGGGCGAGGAAAAGACGATAGTGCTTCCTCCCGAGAAGGCCTATGGCCCGAGAAACGAACAGCTCCTCTTCGCCGTAGGACGAGAGCAGCTTCCAGAGGGATACGAGCCCTCGATAGGGGATCAGCTTTCTGTTACCTCCGCAGAGGGAGGAGTCTTCCCCGTCACCATAGCGGGACTGGACGAGGACGTCGTAACGCTGGACGGCAACCATCGTCTGGCAGGAGAGGAGCTGACCTTTAAGATAACCATGGTCGAGGTTACTCCGGCCTGACAAATACCATCAAACGTAAGGCTCCGTCGATATATCGACGGAGCCTTACGTTTGCTCATTCTAACATTCCGTAGTACAATATTTTGAAGTTGTAACACCAACAACAAGGAGGAGGCAAGGTGAGAAGAGACGTTAAACGCCTCGCCGGAGGAGCGGTTTTCCCCGCGGCAATACTTTTACTTTGGTGGCTCGGCTCGAACCAGAACGCCTGGAACGATTACGTTATTCCGGCTCCTTGCAAGGTTATAAAACCCCTCAAAGAAATGGCTATGGACGGGAGCCTTGTCCGCCACATGGGGGCCAGCTTTTTCAGGGTCTTTACGGGATTCGTCATTTCGGTGATCACAGCCGTTCCAATGGGATTTTTGCTGGGACTTTCATCGAGCTCTCGAAGGTGGTTCGACCCCACGCTGGACTTTCTGCGACACGTTCCTCCCCTCGCTGTGATGCCCATGTTGATATTATGGTTCGGCATAGGGGAGATATCCAAGATAGTCGTCGTAGTCATGGCAACCTTTTTCCCTATTCTCCTAAATACCCAGGAAGGGGTCGTCTCATGCGACGAAAGCCTCCTGGAGGTGGGACGAGTCTTCCGGATGTCCCGGAGACGGCGTTTCAGGGAGATCCTGGTTCCGTCCGCTCTTCCATCGATTCTGGTGGGGATGAGGCTTGGGCTTGGGTACAGCTGGCGCTCGCTGATAGGAGCGGAACTGATAGCAGCATCGTCCGGAATAGGCTACGTGATACACGACGCGGAACAACTTTCGCGATCGGATGTGATCGTAGCGGGAGTTATCCTCATGGGAGTGATAGGCTGCCTATCCGACTGGGGCTTTCTAAAGCTATCCAGCAAATTGGTCCCATGGAAGGGGAACGCCTCCGATGAAATGTGAGCTTAAATCCATATATAAGAGATTTTCGGTGCCTGGTCGATCCGACATAACAGCGCTGAAAAACGTCTCCATCGAGTTCCCCATAGGATCCTTCACGGTAGTCCTCGGCAAAAGCGGATGCGGAAAGACGACCATGCTGAGGTTAATGGCCGGACTCGCTCCTCCATCGTCCGGAGAAATCGTGATGAAAGGAGGGCATTCCGTAGGGGTCGTCTTCCAAGAGCCGAGACTTATGCCCTGGCTATCGGTAAGAAAAAACGTCGAACTCGTGCTCGACAAAACCTCAGAGAATACCGATCGAATCGAAGAGATATTGAAACAGGTCGGGTTGTCATATTTCGAGAATGCCATGCCGAGTCAACTTTCCGGCGGTATGTCACAAAGAGTCGCCCTAGCAAGAGCATTGGCTTACGAGCCGGAAATATTGTTGATGGACGAGCCTTTCGGAGCACTGGATTATTTCACCAGAAGAAAGCTACAACAGGATCTAGCTCTCTTGGTAGAAAAAAGGGGATTGACCGTCGTTCTGGTTACACACGACGTCGAGGAGGCCATTTTTCTGGCTTCCAGAATAGTCGTAATGGGAAAAGGCAGGATCCTGTCGGTAATGGAGGACGTTAACTCAAGCTCCATGAACCTACAGGAAAGGGAGACACTAAAAGCAGGGATCCTCGCATCCCTCGACGATGACGGGGGATCGTCGCGATCGACCCTGTCGAAAGGAGCTTGACTCTGGATTGAAGAGAATGGCCATAACCGTAGTAGCCGCAGTCATCCTGGCATCCACTGTCGTACAGACGACGGCGAAGGAAAAGGAACTCAGCGTGACGTACGTAAAGGCCCCACTCAACGTGCCGTCTATCCTACAGAAGGAACTGAAACTCATAGAAAAAGCCTTTCCCGATTTCACCGTGTCTCACCCCGAATTGACCGCCGGGCCCAAGCAGACCGCCGGTCTTGCCTCCGGGTCGGTGGACGTAGCAAACTGTCTCGGTGGAACATCGGCTATTCTGGCCTACGCCAACGGGGTCGACCTGAAGGTGATAGGCATATTCGCCCGTTCACCTAAGGCCTTTACAGTACTGGCAAAGGACAAAGACATCGCGTCAATCGCCGATCTCAAGGGGAAGAAAATCGCAGGTCCTAAAGGGACCATACTCCATCAGCTGCTGGTAGCGGCTCTGAAAAGAGAGGGGTTGTCGGTAAACGACGTTCAGTTCCTCGGAATGGGGCTGGCCGACGGGGTTACGGCGATGATGAACGGGAGCGTAGACGCCTGTCTGGCCGCCGGACCCGCTGTACTGAGATCAACCGAACGGGGGGCTAGGATAATAACGACGGGGGAAGGCCTGGTGGACGCCACCACCGTTATCGCTGTCAGAGGAGAGCTTCTCAGGGACGCCCCCGATCTGGTTCGACGTTTTATGAAGGTGGACGAGGAGAGCGTCAATCTCCTGGATAGCGACAGGACGAGAGCCATAGAGATAACGGCGGAAGAGACGGGACTCTCCGTCGACGACGTAAAGACAATGCTCCCCCTCTACGACTTCGACTCCACGATTCGCCCTTCCGATGTGGAGGAACTGAAGAGAACCCAGGATTTTCTGTTCGACAACGGAATGTTGCCTCATAAGGTAGATATAGAGAAAATGATAGCTACGATATAATCACGAAAAAGGCCGCCTCTGACAGGGCGGCCTTTAGATCTCCTCTATTCGTGTATTTTACCTACGGAGGGCAACCAGAGGAGCCAACAGAACCAAGGAGACGACTGAGAAAGGAGAAACGGAACAGCCACTGGAGCCTACCTTTTTAGATTCTTGCCTTTCCGACGAAAACTTAGCGACAAAGGGAGAACAACAGATATTATTCACCGTCTTCGCCCTTAGCTCTTTCATCCTCTTCGTCTGTTCATCCGTAGCTTTCCCTTGTTTGAAGAGAGCACGAAGAGCTAGAAAGTCCGAGACGTAAAGGTCCGAGGTCCCTCGGACGACGTAGGTCTCTCCGGTAGACTTTATCGTCACCTTGTACCAGCAGTCCGCCAGAGAGAGCCTGTCTCCAGAGGTGGCGGAACTGGATATGACTACGTCCTCGGAGCTCATGCCCATCTGGCCTACCCAGAACTCTAAGGGACCATCGGTATTCCAGCCGGTCTCCACGGAGATGTCCTCGGGATGGAATATCCCGTCGGACCAACTGGAGGACACCATTTGGGATACCCTGAAGGCCACTGTCTGACATAGGCAGATCTTGGTTCCTCCTGAACCGTTATCCTCTTTAGCCGCATCGGGAAGATCCATGCTCCTCACCACATCGTCGGAGAGAACGTAGTAAAGGGTAGAGGTAGGAACGACATCGCAGAGACATCTTGCAGTTTCTGATTCTCGCACCTCAAACCCCCCGTCGAAAGGATTCTCCTGAATGGAGTTCCAGAGCACCATCTTCTTGGCGGCAAGGACTTTTTTCTCCTCATCGGTTCCTCCGCCTCCTTTTACCTTACGTCTGAGGGTCAGGAAATCCTCCGTCAAAATCTTCTCTGTCCCCCTAAAGGTAAAGGTTTTACCCAGCGATTTTATTGAGATTCTATACCAACAGTCCAAAAGGGTCATATCACCGGGTTTCGTGACAGAACCGTCCACACCGTAGGTCACGGAATCCACACCAAGGAGATCGCAGAAAAGCTCCTCCGCTCCATCGGAGTTCCATCCCGTAGCAACCATGACGTCCTCGGGATGGAAAAATCCGTCGCTCCAGGCCCCCGAAACTATCTGAGCCACCCTATAGGCCATGGCCATGCACAGACAAGCGTGGCGGGAATCGCCCTCTCCTTCCATGCAGGACTCGGCCATGGAAAAAGTCTTTACCGTGCCTTTCTCGGCTATACAGGAAAGAGAACCATCCCTTAGGAGATAAGAGAATTCTTTATCGTCACTTTCGGCGGACCAGGCGAAGGCAGTAGACACCTCCAGAGAAAAGACCGAGGTCGCCACTAAAGCGACGACCAAGGCAAAAAGGGAAAAACGCAAAACTCGCTTCATCACACACTGCTCCTCTCGTTTTATAAAACTTAGTTTTGTGATGCTAACTCCACCGGCAGGATACACCTGTTCCATCGCTACGGTCAAGCACAGGTATACAAAAAGCCTTGCCCTTTCAGCGACTATGGAACAAAATACGGGAAATGTTTTGGACTAATCGGGGAGGGGAAATAGCTTTGAATAAGGACAAAAAAGCGAACAAATACGACGAGGTAGAGAGGTTTCACGGCCATCGGTGTCCTGGACTGGCCATAGGGATAAGGGCTTCTGAACTGGCTTTGAAGGAGTTGGGAGAAGGCGACGGAGACGAGGAACTGGTATGCATATCCGAGACCGATATGTGCGGAATCGACGCCATCCAGCACATGACTAACTGCACCCTGGGAAAAGGAAACCTCGTACTCCATCACTACGGGAAGGTGGCCTTCACCTTCTACCGACGTAGAGACGGCAAGGGAATCAGGATGGTCCTGAGACCGAACCTAAACAGGGAGATGGACAGGGAGGAATACAGGCTCTATCTGCTGGAGGCCCCTTTGGAAGAGCTCTTTAAATTAGGGGCGCCGAGGGAGGAACTTCCCCCGAAGGCGTTCAGGGAGAACACCCTTATCTGTGCCGGATGCGGCGAGGGAACCATGGAATCCATGACCAGAAACATGGATGGAGAGGTCTATTGCCTTCCCTGCTACAGGGAGAGACACGGAGAAAGATGAAGTAGGAGTCAGAAAAGGCGATCGGGATTTTCCGTAGAAAAATCGGGAAAATACCGATTGCCTTTTTGCGTTTTTCCCTCTAGTCTAAACAAAACGACTTCGGGAGGGATACTCACGATGGCATTCAACTTGAAAGACGACGTACGGCTGGCAGAGCTCATAGAGGCTGAGAGGAACAGACAGAGAAACCATCTCGACATGGTCGCATCTCAGAGTATAGCCCCTCGAGCCATTCTGGAGATCTCCGGCAGCTGTCTATCCAACCGAACCATAGAGGGATATCCCGGCAAGAGATACTACGCCGGAGGGATATATCTGGACGAGATAGAGACCTTGGCTATAGAGAGGGCGAAAGCCCTGTTCGGAGCGGAACACGTAAACGTCCAGCCCCATTGCGGTACAAACACCAACCTGGCTGTGTATCAGGCGGTGCTGGAACCGGGAGACACGGTGCTATCCATGGATATGTCGTCGGGAGGACATCTATCTCACGGGCACAAAAAAAACATAGCCAGCAGAATTTACCGATTCGTACATTACGGGGTGAGAAAAGACGACGAGCTCATAGACCTGGACCAACTCCGAGATATGGCTATGAGATACAGGCCCAAACTGATAGTGGGGGGAGGCAGCAGCTATCCCAGAGAGATCGACTGGAAAACCTTCAGGGAAATAGCGGACGAATCGGGGGCGATGCTACTGGCCGACGTTGCCCATACGGCAGGACTGATAGCCGCCGGAATTCACGTAAACCCCGTTCCTTTTTGCGACTTCGTGACCTTCTCCCTTTACAAAACCCTGCCGGGTCCCAGAGGTGGCTGTATCCTCTGCCGTGAAAAATACGCCAAGGAGATCGACCTGGCCATATTCCCGGGCCATCAGGGATCGATGATAACCTCTCTGGTAGCGGCAAAGGCGGCCTGCTTCGCCATAGCTGCGACCAAGGAATTCAAGGTATTGGCCGGACGCATCGTGGACGACGCGAGGGCCCTGGCCTCGGGGCTGACGAGACGAGGGCTCCGAACAGTGACAGGAGGAACCGACAGTCACATAGTCTTGTTGGACCTGAGGAACCTTAATATCACCGGCAAGGAGGGCGAAGGGCTTCTGGAGAGCTCGGGAATCACGGTCAACAGAAACGGGATCCCTTTCGACCCCCTACAGCCCTGGATAGCCAGCGGCATAAGGATAGGCACCACGGTGGCGGCCATGAGGGGAATGGGCCCATCGGAGATGGAGACCGTCGCAGCCCTCATCTCCAGGGCCCTTTCGGGAAAGAACGTATTGGAGGAAACTGCCGAATTATGTCGCCGATTCCCCTCCTCCATTCTGTGAAACTATCAACTTCAGGGAGGTTGAACCTATGGACAAAAAAGACGATACACTGAGATCTTTGAGGGGAAAAAAGCCCATGTTCTGGGAAAACGACAGAAGATCTCCCGCTGCGGAAATCTTGAGAAAGCTCCCTTTGACCATGTCGGACGTAGCCGATGCCGACGGAAGGCTCCATCGCTTCGCACCCTATCTGGCCTCCCGTTTTCCGAAGACGGCGGACGGGATCATAGAATCACCTCTATCCGAGGCGGGAAAACTGAAAAAAGCATTGGAAAAATCCTACGGAACCACCCTCCCGAGGCTGCTGTTAAAGAAAGACAACGACCTGCCTGTGGCGGGCTCCATAAAGGCCAGAGGGGGAATCCACGAGATACTCGCCCTCGCGGAGGCTATAGCTCTGAGATCGGGGAAACTCGAGATAGACCGAGACTATCGGGTTCTGGAAGAACCGGAGTTCAAGGAACTGTTCTCCCATCACTCTGTAGCGGTAGGATCCACTGGAAACCTGGGGATCAGCATAGGGGTGATGTCCGCCGAGCTGGGCTTTAACGTGACGGTACATATGTCCAGAGACGCAAAAAACTGGAAAAAGGAACTTTTGAGATCCAAGGGCGTAAAGGTGGTAGAGCACGACGACGATTACAGTACCGCCGTATCGGAAGGCCGGAGGATTTGCCGTGAGGACAAAACCTGTCACTTCGTCGACGACGAGAACTCCCGACTCCTGTTTGTGGGATACGCCGTGGCAGCTCTCAGGCTTAGAAATCAACTCAAGGAGATGAAGATCGTCGTCGACGACAAACACCCGCTCAGGGTGTATCTACCGTGTGGAGTCGGAGGAGCTCCCGGAGGAATAGCCTTCGGACTCAAACAGCTTTACGGAGACTCGGTCAAATGTTGGTTCGTAGAGCCGACCCACGCTCCCTGTATGGCCCTGGCCATGGTACAGGACACCCCGGATATCACCGTCTCGGATTACGGCATAGACGGGATCACCGAGGCGGACGGCCTTGCCGTCGGAGCCCCTTCGAAACTGGTATGGTCCATCTGCCGCAATCTTATAGACGGGGTTATGACCGTGGAGGACGACCGCCTTTACGAGCTTCAATATCTGATGGACCGTTCCGAGTCGGTCAAGACAGAACCCTCGGCGACGGCAGGATTGCAGGGCCCGTTGCTGCTCTCTCCGCTTCCCGGCGAGACGGCGATATCCTGGCTTACAGGAGGAAGCTTTCTGCCGGACGAATTATACGAAGATATGTTGAAAAAAGGACGGAACCTGTTGAAGGACCCCGTTTTACCCGATCAAACGGACTTGTGATCGATCGAAATGTGAGGTAAGATCTTTGAAGAGCAAAAAAGGGACAGAGCGTCCCAAAAACGAGACAAAAGAGTGAGGAGGAGTTCTTACATGGCATTTCTCTCGGACATCGAGATAGCCCAGCAGGCTAAGATGAAACCCATAACGGAGGTGGCCGCCCAACTCGGCATAGAGGAGGACGACCTGGAGCACTACGGCAAGTACAAGGCCAAGGTGTCCTACGATCTGTGGAACCGTATCAAGGACGAGGAGGACGGCAAGCTCATCCTGGTGACGGCCATCACCCCCACCCCGGCTGGAGAGGGAAAGACCACCACGTCGGTAGGCCTAGCCCAGGCCCTGGCCAAGCTGGGAAAGAAGACCACCCTGGCCCTCAGAGAGCCATCTCTTGGCCCGGTTTTCGGAGTCAAGGGCGGAGCCGCCGGAGGCGGTTACAGCCAGGTCGTGCCTATGGAGGACATCAACATCCACTTCACCGGAGACCTCCACGCCATAACCTCGGCCCACAATCTCCTCGCCGCGATGCTGGACAACTCGATACAGCAGGGCAACGAGCTGAACATCGATCCCCGCAGGGTCGTCTTGAAGAGGGTTCTGGACATGAACGACAGGGCCCTGAGACATACAGTCATAGGCCTCGGGGGCAAACCCCACGGCATGCCCAGAGAGGACGGCTTCGACATAACGGTGGCTTCGGAGGTAATGGCCATTCTCTGTCTCGCCTCGGGGATCTCGGACCTCAAGGAGAGGCTCGCCAAGATCATCGTGGCCTACGACTACGATGGCAAGGCTGTGACGGCGGGAGACCTGGGAGCCCAGGGAGCCATGGCGATGCTGCTGAAGGACGCCCTCAAGCCCAACCTGGTGCAGACCTTGGAGCACGTTCCGGCCTTCATACACGGCGGCCCCTTCGCCAACATAGCCCACGGCTGCAACAGCGTCATGGCCACCAAGTACGGCCTGAAGCTGGCGGATTACTTCGTGACCGAGGCGGGCTTCGCCGCCGACCTGGGCGCGGAGAAGTTTCTGGACATCAAGTGTCGTCTGGCCGGTCTGAAGCCGAACGCGGTGGTGATAGTGGCCACGGTAAGGGCCCTCAAGATGCACGGGGGAGTTTCCAAGGAGAAGCTGGGCGAGGTTAACATGGACGCCCTCGCCGCCGGTATCCCCAACCTGGAGAAACATATAGAGAACATGAAGAGCTTCGGGCTTCCCGTGGTGGTGGCTATCAACGCCTTCCCCACCGACACGCCAGAGGAGCTCAAGCTGGTCGAGGAGAAATGCGCCGCCCTGGGCGCCCCGGTGGCCCTGTCTGAGATATGGGCCAAGGGAGGCGAGGGAGGAATCGACCTGGCGGAGAAGGTCATAGCCGCCTGCGACGAGAAGAACGATTTCCGCTTCCTCTACGACGAGAAGCTGAGCCCCAAGGAGAAGATCACCAAGATAGCCACTGAGATCTACGGAGCCGACGGAGTCAGTTTCACCGACAAAGCGGAGAAGGACCTAAAGGCTATCCACGATCTCGGTCTGGACGACCTCCTGATCTGCATGGCCAAGACCCAGGCCTCCATATCCGACGACCCGGCGAAGAAGGGCCGCCCTACCGGCTTCACCGTAACGGTCAGAGAGGTAAGGGCCTCCGCCGGAGCCGGATTCATAGTGGCCATAACCGGTTCCATAATGACCATGCCGGGTCTGCCCAAGAAACCGGCCGCTCTGGCGATAGACGTGGACGAAAACGGAAGAATCTCCGGATTGTTCTAAATTAGGCAGAAAACCGCATTTAAGAAAAGGGCTATTGGAGAGTCTCCAATAGCCCTTCTTGTTATTGGCTATCATCTCGCAAAGGCCGCCTAGCGACACCTTTACGACCTGCTACCGCTACGATTTGGGAGGAAGGCTTTTAGCTCTTGGCCCCTCTATCTCATAAGGGCCCCTTTCCTCTGTCGAGAACTTCTCCATCTGATCCTGGAGGGATCTAGCCATCTCCGACAACTCCTGGGCCTGGGTCGCTATGGATTCGGAGGCACCGGCAGTCTCGTCGGTGGCCTGTCTCACCCTGTCCACCATTGCCGCCAGGGCTGTGGTTCCCTTGGCCACCGATCCGACGGCAGAGGACATTTCACCACTGGAGGCAGCCTGTTCCTGAGCCACCGCAGCCAAACTCTGCATTGCGTCGCTGACTTTAGCTATCTCCATGACGCTCTGTTTCAGTCTCTCCTGTACGCTTTCCGTCCTCGCACCAGTCCCCTTCAGGGTATCGACGGCGTTTTTAGATGATCCCACAGACTTTGCCGAGTGATCCCTCAAGTTGGCAATAAGATTCTCTATACGGGAAGCGGCTTTGGCGGACTCCTCCGCCAGCTTCCTAACCTCTTCGGCAACCACGGCAAATCCCCTGCCGTGCTCTCCTGCCCTGGCAGCCTCTATGGCGGCGTTCAGAGCCAGCAGGTTGGTCTGGTCGGCGATGGTGGTGATGGAGGACACAAAACCGGTTATTTGTTTTACCGTCTCCTCTAGTTGTGCCGCCTTATCGACATTCTCGCTGGCTATATCCTCCACGTGGAGGATCTCTCTAAGGACTGACTCCATCTCCTTGGACACGGTGTCGGTCATCTCTTTGGTCTTAAAGGCTCCTTCCGCTCCGCCGGAGGCCGCGGTAGCAGCGGAGTTAGAGGCTCCCGAAATCTCCTCTATGCCTGCATTGGCCTGCTGAAGGGCTGATGCGTTGCTCTCAAACTGGGTCAGCATCTCGTCCATAGAGCTTCTGATCTCCTCCATGGAGGCAACTGTTTCCTCCGACAGCGCGGCAAGAGCCTCTGCTCTGGCCATGGAGCTCTTGGCAACCCCATCGGCGGACTTGACCAGGGAAAGCAACCCTTGGATCATGTCGTTTATGGACGAACCTATCTGATCCAGCTCATCTCTACCCTTGCCGTCATACCTAGCAAGCAGATCGCCGCCCCCAGCCCTGGATGTAGTATCCAAAAGTTTTACGAGGGATTTTTGAATACCTCTTGAAATGGAGAAGACGATAAACAGAGAGATTATCAGCCCCATAGCCCCTATGCCAACCTGCCAGGAGGTTAGGGACGCCACAGCAGCTCGGATTTCAGACACGGGATATTCCAGAACAAGATACAGCCCTTTTCCAGTGGGAGCGAAGAAAAGCCTCTTCATGGCTCCGTCAACAGGTGAGACGTAATCGGCCATGCCGGTCTTTCCCTCGACTATATCCTTTCCTATAGCCACCATGTCATCGGTGACGATAGAGGATTTTGTAAGCATGTTCTCCTTCATAACCCAGTCTTCGTAGGGAGCCGCTATTACGTTGCCGGAACGGTCCAACAACATCCCAAAACCCTTCCCAAGGATCTTTTGGCTAACCACAAACTTCATAAGAGAAGATGTTTCCACGTCAAGACCGACTACTCCAAGCAACTTGCCCTTCTCCTTATAGGCCACAGCCAAGCTTATGATCATCTTGCCCGTTATGCCGTCAAGATATGGATCTGTGACGACCACGGCTCCATCTGGATTGTCGGCGGCACTTCTATACCAAGCCCTCACCTTAGGGTCGTAGTCGGCTGGTGGGACCCACCCGGTCCCGTCGGCAAAGGACCGATCCTCGAAGGCCATGTACACGTCCTGTATGCCCCTTTGTTTGTTTATCTCGGTGTAGTGTTCCATGTAAGGTATGAGCTTCTCTGTAGTATCCCCCAGGCCAGCCTCCCTAAGATGGTCCACCGCCTCTTTGATGTTCTCGAGGACCATCTCTAACCTCTCGAAATAGAGAGCACTTCCGTGGGCCACCGTCTGGGCAGTTTCGGTCCCAACTTCGTTGAGTTGTCTCTCCATAACGTTGGAACTCCTCACAAAACCGACGACACTGATGGCGACGATCAAGACAGCTATAGCAAAAGCCATAAGCCAAAGTCTAGCTCGAATAGTCATAAACCCCGCCTCCTTTGAAAAGATCGATGATATCCTGAACATTCAACTACAGAATACATTCTTTGGATCTATGAATCAACACGTCTTATGGCTATTCCATAATAAAACATGAACCTAAAGAACCTGACAGATAAAATCCAAGAGGGCATCTTTAAAAAACACTACTACTACGACGTGATTTTTTGGAGGCGTTTAAGGGAACACATCAAGATAGGAGATAATGGGGAAGAACTAGATTTTTTAGCTTCTGCGGTCTGAGGCGGAACCTTGCTAACCCCGTCTCTTTTGCCTATAGTGAAAATACAGCTAGGGGAAGGGGTGAGACAACGTGAAAAGTAGAATTCTAAGCATCCTCTTAGTTTTTATCGCACTTACAGCGACAGAAGCCTGTGGCAATATCTACCGCTGGCGACTCGCCGAGGAGGAGGTAGAGGGCAGTGTCTGCGACCTCTACGCCAGAGAGTTCGCCAGGCTTTTGAACGAAAAATCCAAAGGAGCGATAGAGCTATCCGTATTCCCGCTGGGAACTCTTGGAACCCCGCAGGAAATCTACGAACTCTGCCGTCAGGGATCGGTCGACTTCCTTCTGGACGGGGCGGGACAGGTGGGAGCGAGGGTCCCTGAAAACCAGATATTCTCCATACCCTTTTTTTTCAGCGACGACGACGACGAAAACGAGAGGATTCTCTCCCAAAGCGTGGCTCTGAACGAATATCTTACGTCGGCCTATGAAAGACAGGGAATCACGGTTCTGGCCTACTGGAACGAGGGAGCCATGGACTGGACCTCCAACAGGAACTTGACCTCTCCAGAAGACTTCAGAGGGCTGAAGATAAGGACGATGCCATCGAGCATAATAGGTAAATGCTACGAGACATTGGGAGCTAAACCCAGGATAGTTCCGTTCATGGATGTCTACAGTTCTCTCCACCTCGGCCACGTAGAGGCACAGGAAAACCCTCCCTACGTCGTGGAGGAGATGGGGTTTATGGACTTTCAAAGCCATTACGTAAGGTCCAAGCACAAGATCTACGTTATGCAGACCATGGTCAACCTTAAGATGTGGAAAGGTCTTCCACAGGAAGTCAGGGATATCGTTTCCGACTCCATAGAGGAGTTGCGACCGCTAGCCCTGAAAATCCAGAGAGAGCAGAACCGGAAAAAACTGGATAAGATAGTGAGCTCCATGGAAAAAGGACAACGTTACGTCTCTCTCTCGAAAGAACAGAGAGACGTCTTCCGCAGTGCGTTCGAGAACTGCGGATCAAGGCTCTACCTGGAGAACTCCAACGACAAGCAATTGGCACAGAGGATATACGAGACGATAAAAAAGGAAATAGAGGAAGTAACAGGACGATAGACGACTTTACCTCGTCTTTCTTCTCAGAGATATCCACCAGACCGCTACTGTAGCGGTCAAAGGCACGGTCAACAGAAGCCCCATGGTTCCTGCAAGGCTTTGGATCAGTTCCTGGGCGACCATAGGATCGTTAAAAAGAAAGTTCAGATCTATCCCGGACGTCACCATCAAAAGGGTCATTATCAGGGAACTGCCGAAATAGGCCAGGATCAAGGTGTTGATCATGCTTCCCAATATCTCTCGCCCCACGCTTATCCCGGAAAGCCAGAGTCTCGGCATCGGAATTGCCGGATCGTAATCCACGAGCTCCGCCATGGAGGATGTAACAGATATGGCTACGTCCAAGACAGCCCCGATGGCCCCTATTATCACCGAAGCCAGAAAGATCCCTCTCATATCGTATCCGGGGAAGGAACTGGCGAAGAGAGCCGCCCCCTCGCCTCCGAGGCCTGTGATCTGCCAGAGCCAGTTCGCCGAGGCCCCGAGAGCCCAGGCCGCACAGGCTCCGCCTATGGCGCCTAAAAAGGCTATCGGCCTGTAGGCCGGTCTACGAACGACTAGAAATACGGTGACCACCGAAACTGACGCCACCGCGACTATGGCGGAAAACACCGGATCGAAACCGGAAAGTATAGCTGGCACGAACCCCTTCAACAACACCACCAGAGAAAGTCCCAGCCCTATCAGGGCCCTAACCCCGGCCCATCCTGCGAAAAAACACACGGATGAAACTGAGAAGACGATAAAGGACACCACCCAGGGAAGCCTAAACCTGTCGCTGACGGAATATTGGACCACTCCGTCGGGAAAACGGTCTGCCATAAGGATATACTTCCTTCCGGGAACCATCTTCAGATAGCTACCCTCCAGCTGTTCCACCGTGACCTTGCCGCTTCTTCCTTCCATATCTCCTGTGAGAAATGTAGCCAAGACGTCGAAGCGAAGGCTTTTCCATCCGTCGTCCTCGCTCATTTTTTCCGACGGATCCTCCTGAACCTGCCGGAACGTCTCTATCTCCACTATCCAGCAATCCTCCAGATCCCAGGAATCCACCACTACTTTCCCCGCCGCCAAGCCGAAAAACCAGGACACGATGGCTATGCAAAAGGTTACGAAGGTCATCCGAAAAGCTTTTTTTCGGGACATGTTTTTCCTCTCCCTTCCTCGAACCACGGATGTTTGTATATCAGTTTCCGTCTGAAACCGCAAGGGATACTTGACTAAACGTATATTTGAATATATGCTCATATATCGAAGGGAGTGAGTTCGACTTGGAAAAGGACAGACCTTTTTTGGAGGAATTATCAGCCATGTTCAAGGCTCTGGGAGATCCTACGAGACTGGGGATAGCGCTCGAAATGATGGAGACGGAGAAATGCGTCTCCGAGATATCCTCCTCTTTGGGCATAAGCGATTCGTCGACATCCCATCACCTCAGAAGCCTCAGACAGCTCAAGCTAGTCAAGAGAAGACGAGAAGGACAGAAACTATTCTACTCTCTCGACGATCATCACGTATATCTGATCTTGACCATAGGACTGGAGCACCAGGAACATAGAGGAAAGGAAGAGGAAAGATGAATTTTGCGGTGGAAATCGTCAAGGAAGCGGGACATATGTTTCTCGATGCAGCCCCCTATATGTTGATCGGGATCATGCTCAGCGGATTTCTGAAAGCCTTCATAGATCCCGGCTGGGTCAACCGTTTTCTGGGAGGACGTGGCGTAGCCCCCGTGGTGAGGGCCTCCTTGGCGGGAATTCCCCTGCCCCTGTGTTCCTGCGGGGTGATCCCGGCGGCGGCGGGACTGAGAAAACAGGGAGCATCGGCGAGTGCGACCACCGCCTTTCTGATCTCGACGCCGGAATCCGGGGTGGACTCCATAGCCATGAGCTACGCCCTTCTGGATCCCATCATGACGGTGGCCCGTCCGATAGTGGCGTTCATATCGGCTTTTACCGCAGGAATTCTATCCGTATTTTTCGGAGGAGAAGAGGAGGATAAAAAAGCGAAAGAGAGGCTGGACGTCGCCTGTAACTCATGCCACGACCACCATGGACACGACCACGGACATATTCGAGACAGTAAGCACCGTTCGATCCGCGATAAGTTCAGAGACGGGCTGAAGTTCGCCGTTTTCGACATATGGGGAGATCTGGCCGGCGCCTTTTTCCTGGGAATAGCCCTATCGGGAATAATAGCCGTCGCCGTACCTCAGACCTTCCTCGAGGGGGCCCTGGGAGGCGGTATAGGATCCATGTTGATCATGCTGATAGCGGGCATACCGATGTATATCTGCGCCACCTCTTCCACCCCTCTGGCGGCGGCCTTGATACTCAAGGGCGTGTCTCCCGGAGCCGCTCTCGTATTTCTCATGGCGGGACCGGCCACCAACGTATCGGCCATCCCGGTACTGCAGAAAATCCTGGGAACGAAAAGACTCCTCATATACCTGGGATCGATAGCGGTGGTATCCGTGGTCTCCGGCCTGGCTCTCGACGGCCTGTACGGGTTTTTAGGTACCTCAGCCCAGGCCACTCTGGGTCAGACCGAGAAGATTCTCTCTCCGTGGATAAGCTGGGGATCCTCCGTCCTTTTGATAACCCTGTGGATCGTATCCAAGGGATCAAGACGGATCCCTCGGCTATTTCGTTTTTTTCCGAAAAGAGGCTGATGGACAAAGGGAAAAAATCCGATAACATATATATAGATAGCATAGATAACCTTTCGAGGAGGGAGGCCCATGCGAGTAGACCAAAATCCACCCGTAAAAGTTCCACAGACCGATGAAGAGCTTCTCGAGGAATTGAAAAAAGCGAAAAAGAACGTCCATAAAGCCAGTATCGACATGATCGACATACACCACAAGACGGTCAAGGAGGGACAGGAAAGGCGCAAGGCCTTCTACGAGATGAAAGACCTCAAGAAGAAATCGGACAAAGCCAGGGAGAAGAGGAAAGAACTGGCGGAAGAGGATCTGGAGATAAAACGGCAGAGACAGAAGTTCTTTGCGGAGAGGCGAATGGAAAGGGAGTCCAAGTGGAAAAGGATGACCTCCACCACCCCATAGAGAAGACACCTATACGAGGAACCCGAAAAACGGGTTCCTTTTTTAATGCCGGAAACGAGAAAAAGTGTTTGACAAGACGAACAAACGGATGTATCCTATGGCCAGTCAGGAAGTTAGAAAGAACGAACTCCCCTTCCGTTCTTTCCTGACATGATGTCAAATTCCCCCTCTCAATGCTGGAGCCCGGTTCCCCCCGGGCTCCTCCTATTTATCCCATGGAGGCGTTTTATATGGAGATCTTCTGTCATCACGTTTACGAATACTGGAAGGGACTCAGAAACCTGATACTTCACACCGCTCCGATCTCAGAAAAAGGACAGATCGAACATAAACTGAGCCATCACGGGATACCCTACGTCATACACCCCATAGGCAACGGCAGGATAAACGTGTTTTTCGGACATCCCGACTGCATCGCCGTGGTCAGCCGTTTCGGAACGACCGATCTATCCAAGCTTACGGACGAACAGGATTTTATCCTCGGAATAATGCTAGGATACGACAGGATGAAACAATGTGCCAGATACCTTAAAAAGAGACCTGACAGAGAGGAACTTATAGGCTAAAGGGCAGCTCGGCACTATAACCGGGCTGCCCTTTTATTCCGTGATGTTCATGTCCTATCCGGCATGGAATCGCATATCTCGGAGAACACGGAGAAATTCGACAGAAAGAGATCCGTCAAGGACGGGTCGAAATGAGACCCCCTCTCCTCCGATATCAGGTCCAGTATCCTCTGAATCGGCCAGGCTTCCTTGTAAACCCGTTTATGAGATAGAGCGTCGAAAACGTCTACTATCGCCACGATCCTGGCCTCCATCGAAATATCCTCTCCCGATATTCCCTTGGGATAGCCCTTACCGTCCCACCTCTCGTGATGTTCGTGGGCTATCCGAGCCGCTATCCCGAATAGGGGGCCTCCTGTACGAGACAATATCTCGTATCCCAGCACGGTATGCCCCTTCATGAGCTCGAATTCCTCTTCCGAGAGAGGACCGGGTTTCGATAAAATCCTATCGGGTATGCCTATCTTTCCGATATCGTGCATGGAGGAAGCCAAGGCAATCCTTCTGGACTCTTCCACGGTAAGACCTCTCATCAAAGCAAGGGATTCGGCCATGGCGGCCACCCTGCGAACGTGATTGGCCGTTTCCTTAGACCTGTTTTCTATCACCTCGCCCAGGGTGAAGGCTATCTCTCTCTGGGTTCTTCGGAGCTCGGAGTTGAGCCGTATGACCTCCCTCTCCGCCCTTTCGCTCCGGTCCAACTGGGCCGTAAGGGCCTCTGTCTGACCGGCCACCTTCCGCCTCAAGGTAAATATCCATAAAAAGACACCCCCAACCAAAGGGGATAGACAGATCGACGCTTTCCTGATCTGAGAGCCATCCAATCCAAGAAAGGTCCTGCCCCCTTCTTTAAGCATAAGCCTGGGAGGATCGATCGCCTCGGCGGAGGAAGAGCTACAAAAACATAAAG
The DNA here is from genome assembly GCF_021568795.1 of Dethiosulfovibrio faecalis. Lineage (NCBI taxonomy): Bacteria > Thermotogati > Synergistota > Synergistia > Synergistales > Dethiosulfovibrionaceae > Dethiosulfovibrio > Dethiosulfovibrio faecalis. Next base: position 7,265 of record NZ_JAKGUE010000013.1, on the reverse strand, counting down.
CCGCCCCTAGGAATAACGGGACGGCCTTTTTTGTCAGAGATCTCAGGGCCTAATTCATATCTCGGGCCTGGACCCAGATGACGGCATCCTTCCCGAGCTCGGCTCCCTTGTAGTCCTCGGTTATCACTCCGAGAGCGGCGAATCCCCACCATCCGGCCTTGGGAAGGGCGTAGACGAATGTACCGTTCGCATCGGCGACGATGGTCTGGGTGACGAAACAATCCTGAGGGGCCTCCACTGCTGCTTCGGCGGCGAAGGAATTACCCTCCAGCATAGGAAGGTGGTTCAGATACTCCACCTCGATCTCGGCGAAGGGGACGGGCTCTCCGTTGGCCTTGACCACACCGCGGAAGACGTTGCCGGTCCAGAGACCGTAGGGCTTGTCCAGAGGGACTATCTCGGCGGGAAGGCCGATCTCCTCGTTCCAGTCGGTGGGAAGCCCCGCGACGTTGACTACCATCTTGGTGCACTGCTGCATCCAGATCCCCTCGGATGCCTCGAAGTAGGGCATGGGGACCAGACCGAAGACGAAGTCTCCCATGCCTCTCAGGGGAACCTCGGCCTCGTATCCCTTTCCGGAATTGGTGAGACTGGTCCACATTATGGGCTTGACCGACTTGGTAAGATCGGTCTTCTTGCCCTTATGAACCATCACGAAACTGTCCACGCCGTCCATGTCCATGGTGTGTCCCGCCTCGAAGGGATGGGTAAAAACAAGCTTGAGATTCAAGGTCTCCGGTTTGGTCAGAGCGCTCTCAGGGGTATATACCATCTGAAAATGGGCAAAAGCCGGAACGCTGAGGGAACATATAAGGGCACAGGCTAGCCCCAAAACACCGCTACGCTTCATATAAAGTCACTCCTCTCGAGATAACCGGGGCGCCTGACGAGGCACCCCGGGGTCCATGGCTTACTGTATTTCCTCACCTTTTATCAAGACCGCGTGACCAGGTCCGGCGTTGAACTCAACCTCGTAATCCCCTTCGGGGACATCGAAGGTGAACTCGCCGAGATCGTCCATCTTTCCCTCCTGGATGACAGCGCCATCGGGAGTACGTACCGTCATCTTGACACCGGCGGCGGAAGATCCGTCGGAGAAACCACCCTCGCAGGTAACGGTACCGTCGCCGTTGAGGTAACAGGCGCAGATGGGGGTATGAGCATAAGCGACCACGGTCCAGGCCAGACACAGGGCCATTCCCAGAGCGAATATAACTCTCCTCTTCATGTATTACACCTCCTTCCCTTTCTCTATGGATGCCTCTCGACTCGATGGATTGATGAGGCCGAGGGCAAATGTCGTTAAAAGGGCACAGCCGTAGAAGACCCAGGTCGCGGTAAACCCGGACAGGCCCAAGTTACTGCCTACTGTAAATATCAGTGACGCGCAGAAAAGCCCCAGAACTATCGGATACCCCAAGGAAAAGAAGGCCCATTTCCAGCTTCCCGATTCAACCTTGACCATTATCAAAGTCGCCACACAGGGGGGATAGAGGGCCATGAAGACCATCAGTGCCAAAGCGTGAAGAGGCGTCATGCCTCCCTCTTTCTTTATGCCTTCCTCCAAAGAGCCCTGATCCGAGTCGACTGGACGATATATCATCCCCAAGGTAGCAACGCTGCTTTCCTTGGCGGCAAGGGAGCTCAGCAGAGCCACGTTCACCTTCCAATCGAAACCGGCATAACGGGTGACGGGCTCCAGGGCCTTTCCCGCACGTCCGAGCCAACTACCGTTGGTCCTCTCGTCGGACATCTCCTTCATCAGGAAGGCCCTGTCTCTCCTGAAGAGCTTATAGGCCCTGTTGACCTTCTTAGCGTCCTTGTCCGAGCGATTAGAACGATCTATCAAGGGGAAAAGCTCGGGATCCATCGCCTTGAACTTCGCGTCCAGGCTGTTAATGTCCTGCCCGGACATCCTGGCGCTCTTGAACTTTTCCATGTAGTCGATAAGACGTATAACTCCACTCTCGCTTCCGAGAAGTTTTTCGTAGGACGTCCCCTCCACCTTCGACTGGAATCCAGCCACGAGCTCGCCTGCCCTTTCGGTAAAAGTTGAGTAACGCTCCTGAGACAGAGAGGGATAGTTGATCAGGAAGTAGACCAATATAGCTACCGCCACGACCACGGTTCCAACTTTTTTCAGAAAAAGCCAGGTCCTCTCGACCGATCGGGTGAGCACACCTCTCACGGTAGGCCTGTGATAGGAGGGCAGCTCCATGACGAAGGGCGAACTCTCTTTCCCCTTCAGGACCGTTAAAGACAGCACCTTCGCCACGGCCAGGCCGAAGATTATGGTTATGGTGGATATGAAGGCCATCATGGCCCCCCCGCGATCGGCGAAGAAAACGCTTATCAAGAGAGTGTAGAGAGGTATCTTGGCCATACAGTTCATCAGAGGAACCACCAGTATGGTGGCCAATCGAGCCTTCTCGTCCGCTATGACCCTGGTAGCCATGACGCCCGGGACGGCACACCCTCCGACGAAGACCCCTCCAAGTATCAGAGGCAGGGTAGACTGACCGTGAAGCCCGAACTTACGGAACAGACGGTCGAGAATGAAGGCCATCCTCGGCATATACCCCACGTCCTCCAGAATGGCTATCGACGCAAAAAGGATGAGGAATATAGGCACGTATATAAGAACCGAGTTAATCGCCGCCACCACGCTCAACACCAGGGAGCGAACCAGAGGCTCCTCCAGCACTCCGGCGGGAGGCAGCCACCCGGACACCAAAGCCTCGAAACGGCTGAGCCAAGGGACCAGATACTCGGTGGCCTTATAGCCCTGAACTATCGCCAACTCGTAAAGCCCGTAGACAACGGCCAGAAGTATCAGGGGACCGCCGAACCTGTGAACCACCACAGAGTCTATTCTGTCCGTCCAGGACACCTTGCCGGCGGATCTGTCGTTCACGCACCGAGACTCTATCTCCTCCGCTCTCAGGTGACGGCAGAGACCGATGTGGGACCTGGGATCGTCCCCATGCTCCTCCTCGAAGGAAGCGCCCAAACGAGAGACCCTTTCCAAAAGGATTCTTCCTCTATCTCCGGAGGCTCCCACCCGTTCAATGACGGAGGAATCTCCCTCTAAAAGCTTTATGATCGACCACCTAGCTGGGAAGGATATTTCGGGGATGGACTTCATCTCGTCGGAAAGATCCGATATCAAAGGCTCCAAAGGCCCGTAATCCACGACAAAGGGAGATCTACCCTCGGCTGATAGGAACGAGAAAAGCTGCTTCTTAAGCTCCTTGCCGCCTATTCCTCTGTTGCCGACGGTCTCCAGAACGGGAACCCCCAGTTCTCTCGATAGGACATCTACGTCGACGGGAGTCCCCTTGGACCTGGCGACGTCCGCCATATTCAAAGCCACTACCAGCGGAGCTCCCATCTCCAAAAGCTGAAACGTAAGGTAAAGTCCTCTGCGAAGGTTGGAGCCGTCAACGACCCCCACCACGACGTCGGCCTCGCCATCCAGGATGAAGTCCCGGGCGACCATTTCCTCGGAGGAATAGGACGTTAGGCTGTAGGTTCCTGGAAGGTCCACCACGTCGAAGAAACGATCCTGGAATCGATACTTCCCTCTTTTTATGTCCACGGTCACTCCGGGATAGTTGGCCACGTGCTGACGGGCCCCTGTCAACATATTGAAGATGGTCGATTTACCGCAGTTGGGCTGACCGGCCAGAGCGACTACCGTGTTTGAGATCGTCATATCGGCTCGACCTCTATCGTGGCGGCCTCGGCATGTCTTACGGTAACGTGCTGACTTCCCAGGAGAAACTCCACCGGATCTACAAGCGGTGCATTCCGGACCACCTTGATGGTTACGCCCTTAAAAAAACCCATATCCATAAGCCTCTGCCCCACCACACCCCTGGCCCCGTTACGGACCAGACGAACGGTGCTTCCTGGCTTAACCTCGTCCAAAGTCACAGCGTTACCTCCGTTCCAACAAAGTTGCTGTAATCTAACTCAAAAAAACGACCGAAAAAACCGGCGACTCCGCCGGTAGTTTCGGGTTTAAGCGATCATTATCCTCTCTGCCATCTGCCTCCCTAAAGCCAGTCGGCCACTACCGACCTTGAGCAAAACCGGGCCACCCTCATTTCTTAGCACTTCCACCAGGGCCCCTGGGAAAACTCCCATATCGGCCAACCGATTTCTCATGCAGTTACCACCGTCGATCACCAACACCAAACCCTTCGTTCCGGAAGGGCAGATCGACATGGATCGAGAGTTCTGCATCTTACGACACCTCCCAAAGGCGACAAAAAATTGGGGGAAGGGGAAGTCGAAAGACCTCCCCTTGGAGGATGAATTTCAGGCGATAAGGCTCTGTTAGCCTTAACTAACGAGACTTTATCACCCTATCTTACAAAGGTCAAGCCCTCTTTCGCCAATAAAAAAAGACTGACACCTTGCCTAGTTGTCTTAGACATGATAAGCTTTGTTAGCATAAGCAAACTACAAAAAGGAGGCGCTTTATAGATGGCCACTATAAGTGTACTGTATGGTAGCACCACCGGAGCTACGAAAGCGGTCGCGGAAAAAATAGCCAAGGATCTGGGAGCGGACCTTTTCGACGTCGCATCCGCCGGGGACGAGGCCGTCACCGGATATGACGTCCTAATTCTGGGATCCTCCACCTGGGGGATGGGAGAGCTACAGGACGATTGGAACGACTACCTTCCCAAGCTGGAACAGGCCGATCTGTCCGGAAAAAAGGTAGCTTTCTTCGGAACGGGAGATCAGGAGGGCTTCGGCGACACATTCGTGGATGCCCTAGGGCTTCTCCACGATGCCGTAGCGGACAAAGGCATCCAGGTCATAGGCAAGCGTTCTACCGAGGGTTACTCGGGAGGAGAACTGGCAATAAGAGACGGGGAGTTCCTCGGACTGGCAATAGACGAGACGAATCAGCCGGAGCTTACCGAGGGAAGGATCGTCTCCTGGCTAGACCAGCTTAGAACGGAAATGAGATAAAACGAGAGAGAGAGAGAGGCCCCCCTCTCTCTCTCTCTCTTCTGTTATAGACCGTTGAGACTATCCTGGAGATGCAGATATATTCTCTTCTTTCCTGGAGGAAGATAGTAGGAGTTTACCGTTCCAGATAAAATCTTCTCCCATGTTCTCCAAAGCAATCTGTCTTCCACAACCGCTCCGTCGTTTTTCCATGACGAGATCAACTTTTCGAAACGCTCAGAACGCCCCCGAAACTCCTCCACAACCTCGGTCTTATAAAGTTTGGCTTCATTGATGACAATCGAGGCGTTTCCTCCAATTCTCTCTCCGTCCAATAGACCATATATCGTTTCCAACTTTTCTCCCGTCAGAAAACTATCGGCACTGTCCTTTTTTTCGTAACGATCGATAGCCTCTATCAACTCGTTAAAAACCGTTCCCGCCGTAGCCTGCAAAAGGCTCTCTCTGTCTCTTCTGGCATCCTCTATGGATTTCAGCTTAGCGCTTTCCGCCTCGTTAACGGCTAAAAAATCGTCAACTACCTGAAAAGGAACCTGCGGCTGAGATGATCTAGACAGATCTACTACCTCTATGCCACAATCGAGCGATTTCAAACGCCCTCTTATCAAAGAAAGGATGGCTTTTTCGTCTATATTCCCACGGGTAAAATCATCTATAGAGGTACTGCCTATACCGCAGACCAACGCACCTTCCGTCATAAAAGAAAGTAGTCGTTTCGCCCTGTCCATGTCGCCTATAGACTTTAAGAAACGAATAGGGTTATCTCCTTCGACGGACACCTGAAAGACCAACTCCCAGCTACCGTGAACGATGTTGTGATCTCCGGTGATGAGAAACCCGTCCTTCCCTGGGACCAAACCGTCTCCTCCCAGGCGATCGCACCAAAAAGAGTTCTCCAACGACAATCTTTGAAGATTTGTCGTTACCACTATCTTATCGTCTATCGGGCTAGGCAAAGCCCAATAAGGGCCTCCCGGCACATATACCGACTCGGATCCGGTTCCTAAAATCCTTCCCAACCTCGTATGGATAACGACCGTTCCTTCTTCGACCCAGAACACCCCGCTCAAAGCGACATAAACACAAAAAAGAACTCCTACGACAAGGAAAAAACGCCCTCCTGAACGAATAAGCTTATCTAAAGCCCTCGCTTTTAAGATATCCGATTCGGACATTTCCCTCAAGGTCGCTTCGCCTCCTTATTCCTAGAAGAATGGGACAACATTTCATCAAGCAAAGAATAAGGAGCCATCCCCGAATCTAGAATGAAAGTTGTATTATGCTGCAAGGTATTTTCCAACGTCTCCAATTGACGAAGATATAGAGCAAAATCCTGGTGCAATGCAAATGCCTCTGCATACCCGGCAGCGAGAGCATCCCCCTCGGAACGTATCTCCTGAGCACGTCTTCTAGCAAAAGCCATTATTCTATCGCTGTCGCTAGCGGCTTTAGCCATTATGCCTTTAGCTATAGCCTCTCCTTCCGATCTCGCCTTCTGAGCCATTCTCTGTCGAGTCTGTCTCATCCTCTGAAAAACCGCCTCCGTTATCTTCTCGGGGAAAAGAACCCTGCTTATCCCCATTCTCTCCAAGGCTATTCCCCATCGACGCCCCTCCAGATCCAACCTCATCCTCTCCAAGATAGCCTTCTCAGCCTTCTCAACGTGAGCTCCTTCGATGGAGATAAGCTGATCAAACCTAAAATTACCCAATTCGGAACAAGCGGTCCTCATCCGATCTCTTAAAAGTCTCTCTGCTTCCTCTACGGTTTTCATACTACGAAAAAAGTCAAGACAATTAATTATTTTCCAGGAGACGTAGCCCTGGACCACTATCACTTGTCTATCCGAGGTCTCTTGTTGTTCTAGGCTTTCGGAGAGAACTCTAATGCGACGGTCGAATCTATACAGCTTCTGTATGGGCCAAGGCCAGCGCCAGAAAAGCCCGGACTCGTCTCCTGCGGAATTTCTAACACCAGCTTGATCCGCCCTTCCAAACGTAGTTATCAAAACCGTTTCGTTAAACGGAACGACAAAGGAGAACATATACAGCAACAACACTACGATCGTAATGACTCCCAAGGTGGGGCGCAAAAGCTTCATCTTCAAAGAGATCACTCCTCCGAAATATACTCGACTACATTGGGAGCCATGTCCGGAAGAGCTACAGCTGGAGCTAAACCTATGGTGGACCCCATTGTCAAGACCATTTTTTAGCCTAGATTAGTTTAGGTCAGACTGCTATAGGTCTTCCTTTCCGAAGTAGATCTCCTGCGGTGTC